>JBNLCS010000521.1:0-3133 GCA_050303935.1 Bacteroidales bacterium | reverse complement strand
GCATGTTATCTCCAAATCTGGCAAATTTTGCTCCTTGCCAATCATACCAAGCACAAGCCGCTCTTGTCCAAGTTCCAACTTTTTTCTGTACACCTTCATCTTCCCAGTGTCCAACAACAACTTTCCTGTTTTTACGGAAACGGCTTACAATAAAGCCATATTCACGGCCACCGTGAGCTGATTGATTTAAATTCATGAAATCCATATCAATGGAATCCCAGGGTATATCGCGGTTAAATTGTGTATGCAAATGTAAAATCGGCTTTTGTAACACTTTTAAACCACCTATCCACATTTTAGCAGGCGAGAAAGTATGCATCCAGGTGATTATACCAACACAGTTTTTTGTGGTATTCGCTTCAACACAACAATTGTAAATTTCATCAGGTGTTTTAAGTACTGGTTTAAAAACCACTTTAACTGGTATTTGAGAAGAAGAATTAAGCGCTTTGGCTATCTTTTCAGAATCAATATCTACTTGCTTTAATGTCTCTGGTCCGTACAAATGTTGACTTCCTGTTACAAACCATACTTCAAATTGTTTTAAATCGATCATATATTTGTCCTTTTTTTAATAATTAATTTCTATTATACATAAAGTTATGAAAAATGTTTTAATAAAAACCTTTTAATATTTGAACTGGTTAATTTTTCAAATTTGTTATTTACTTTACTACATTGTGTGACTTTCTGTATACAAATATATTCTGGTATTTCAATTAGGCAAGGAGTATTTTTAATTTATTGTCATTAACCGTTTATTTTTTATTGCTATCAGGAATAATATCGTCATCATAAATTTTTTCACCTTCTGATTTTGCAATTGTAACAGCACAACACGTATCACTCCATACATTTGTAGCAGTCCTGCACATATCCAATGGACGATCAACTGGTAAAATAATAGCCATATACCTGATATCAAGACCAATAGCTGTAAAAATGATTGACATAGTTGTTAAGCTGGCCATAGGTATAGCTGCTGTTCCTATTGATGCAAGCAAAGCGGTTGTAACCATAATAAATTGTTTGGTTATTGTTAATTCCATACCAGCCAATTGTGCTATAAAACCAACTGCAATTAACTCATACAATGCCGTACCGTCCATATTAATTGTGGCTCCCAATGGCAGTGTAAAACTGGATATTTTATTTGAAACCCTACTTTTATTTTCAATGTTCTCAATGGTTAGTGGTAAAGTAGCATTGGAGGAAGCTGTTGAAAAAGCTGTTATTAAGGGAGTCAACATTGCTTTAAAATGTTTATAAGGGTTAATCTTGGCAACAAAATAAAGAATTGCCGGTAATGTGATAACGAAATGGAATAATAATGCGACCAATACTGTGAATGCATAGTTTTTTAACCCAACCAGTAAAACACCTAAATTTGATTGTTCAGAAACCGATACGGCAATTAAACCAAAAACACCAATAGGGGTAAATTTCATTATGATCAAGGTTAGCTTCATCATCAAATCAAAAAATGAAGAAAACAAATTGGTCAGGTATTCCTTTGGTTTATCATTGAGTTTTGTTATAGTTACACCTACAATTAATGCAAAGAATATTACTGATAGCAAATAGTTATTTGAACTGAATACTTCAAAAATATTTTCCGGAATTATTTCAATAAACGTATCATACAGTGTTTTATCAGATAATTCCATTACCCCTTCATCTTTAAAAATGTCAAGTGATATTCCTTGCCCGGGTTTAAAAATATTTACAAAAAACAAACCGGTTAAAATAGCGAGTAAACTTGTAGTTATATAATAAACCATAGTTTTTGCGCTAAGCCTGCCAAACCCTCCTGCTGATCCAATATTTGTTATTCCGGTAATCAGAGAAGTTAACACCAATGGAACAATAATCATTTTTAATGCCCGCATAAATAATACCCCGATCCATTCTATATATTTTACTTGATCAGGCAGAAGGTATCCAAAGAAAATACCAAGAATAATTCCTAAAAATATCTGAATATGTATTTTTTTGAGAAGTTTAAAAATCATTATATATTTTTCTTCTAAGATCACAATTTTTAACGAATATTTAAAATACCCAGAATTGAATATTTTAACCTAATGATAACACAAGAAAAAAATATTCAATTCTCAGAGGATTTAAAAATTTAACCTCAACAATAGGTTTCTATTAATTTTGTCTTGCGTTGTACAAAATTCGATAGAGTTTGGTTGCTTAATTTATTTGATTTACCAATTTGATACTTTCTTAGTTTTGGTAAAGGGTAAGTCATTTGAAATGAAAAAAATTTTTTCTTTGTAGAATACCAGTACCCCAGATCCAACCATCGAGCCATCACTCTTGCCATTACATGACTACTAATGACAATTGTGGATTATAAATAATCTTATCTAGTAAAAAAAATACATTTTAGGAAGAATTTTAACTGTAAAGACACTTGTTACACTTGTAAACAATTAATTATTTACCTACACGCACCGTGTTGACACATATGTAAACGGTACTACATCATTCAAAATGTTACATAAATAAACAATTACTTTACAAGTAAAAATATGTGTTTATTTATCATTAAATCAATATATTATAAACTATTATTAAAGTAATAATTTAATATTATTTAAATATATCTGTCTAAAATGGTTCAAATATATGAAAAATATACTTTATTAATCTATATTCCAGTTAAATACAACAGTTATTGAATACAATACTTAAAGTAAAAAATACATACATTAATAGATGTATAGACTAGATAAGATTAGATACTTTAATCCCCATATAACATTGATTAATAATACATATTATAGAATAAAAACCATAATAATTATTACCTATTTAAGAAAATTAGTGGAAAAATGTCATGCAACCAATAAAAACAACCCATCGTACCGATAGATACATATGTAAACAATAAAAATTACGCATGTAAATTATTTTCTTATTACATTTGTAAATAAAAAAGCAATGAAAGACCGGCTTGTTTACTTACTTAAAGAATTGAATCTAACAGCAACCAAATTTGCAGATATTATTGGTGTACAACGATCCAGTATTTCGCATGTACTGTCTGGAAGAAATAAACCCGGTTACGAGTTTTTACGTTCAACGTTGTTAAAATTCCCGGATATTAACCCCGAATGGCTTT
>JBNLCS010000520.1:0-3061 GCA_050303935.1 Bacteroidales bacterium | reverse complement strand
AGCCGGGTTTTTATTTGAAATTTATGCTATTATGGCAAAACCAAAAAATACTAAATGAGTTGGATTGAAGCCTTGGTCCTGGGAATAATTCAGGGATTAACGGAATTTTTACCGGTTAGCAGTAGTGGACACCTTGAAATTGGCAATGCCATTCTTGGAACAAACAATGAAGAAAGTTTACTTTTTACCGTAGTGGTGCATGGTGCAACCGTATTGAGTACCATTGTTGTGTTTTATAAAGATATTATTAATATTCTGTCAAGTGTTTTCAGGTTTAAATGGGACGAGAACACCAAATACTTTGCGAAAATAATTATATCAATGGTGCCCATTGCTTTGATAGGCGTTTTATTTCTGGAAGAAGTTGAAGCAATGTTTGGACAGAATTTAGTCCTGGTTGGATCAGCATTGCTTGTAACAGCCAGTTTACTTGCATTTACTTATTTTTCAAAACCGGGAAACAAGAATGTTGGTTACTTCAGTGCCCTTATAATTGGCATTGCCCAGGCCATAGCTGTTACACCAGGCATGTCCAGGTCGGGATCAACCATAGCAACTGCTTTACTTTTAAAAGTAGACAAAGAAAAAGCAGCCCGTTTTTCGTTTTTAATGGTACTCATACCCATAATCCTGGCCAATGCAAAAAGTTTGATGGAAGGGGTTCCTTCCAGTGAAGGCAGTATTGGTGCGGCACCACTAATTATAGGTTTTTTTGCTGCTTTTATATCAGGTTTGCTAGCTTGTAAAGCAATGATACGGATTGTTAAAAGAGGAAAACTCATTTATTTTGCAATTTATTGCGCAATTGTAGGTTTAACTGCTATTCTTTTTGATTTATTGAAATGATTGATAAAGCTGAAGAATACTTAGACGGGCAAATACTCCTATTTAACAAACCGGTAAAATGGACATCGTTTGATGTGGTTAAAAAAGTTAAAAGTAAATTATATCATAAATACAAATTAAAAAAAATAAAAGTAGGGCATGCCGGTACCCTTGATCCGCTTGCAGACGGGTTAATGATTGTATGCACCGGCAGGGCAACAAAAAAACTAAATGGATTTCAGGATTACGATAAGGAATACATAGCCACATTTGGACTAGGCAAAACAACACCTTCGTATGATCTGGAAAAAGAGTTTGATGGGGAATTTCCGGTAAACCATATTTCCAGGGAAATGATAGCAAAAACCTTAGCTGGCTTTATAGGTGAACAGGAACAAATACCACCGGTTTTTTCGGCCAAGTGGTTAAACGGTAAAAGAGCATATGACCTGGCCAGGGAGGAGAAAAAAGTTGAATTGAAGCCTTCGTTGGTAAATATTAAAGAAGTTGAATTGATATCATTAGAAATGCCTTTTGTTAAAGCAAGAATAAAGTGCAGTAAGGGAACTTACATAAGGTCAATTGCCCGTGACCTGGGCAAAAAGCTGGAAAGCGGGGCATACCTGTCTGCACTTACACGAACGGCAGTAGGCAATTATCACCTTGATAATGCCCTTGATATTGAAACTTTTGAAGAAAACGAGTGTTAGGTTAATAATTAAAAGACATATCAAACTATTGAAAAAAATAGTAAAAGAGTGACATGTCACAGGAAATTTAAAATAATGTAAATTTAAATAAATATAAAATGAAGTTATCGCAGTACAAATTTGATTTACCAGAAAAATTAATTGCTCACTACCCTTCAGAAAACAGAGATGAATCGAGGTTGATGGTATTAGACAGGAAAACTGGTAAAATTGAACATAAAATATTTAATGAATTATTGGATTACTTCAATGATAAAGATGTAATGGTATTTAATAATACCAAGGTATTTCCGGCACGTTTATACGGAAACAAAGAAAAAACAGGTGCTGAAATAGAAGTATTTTTATTACGGGAACTAAATAAAGAACAACGTTTATGGGATGTACTGGTTGACCCTGCTCGAAAAATCAGGATCGGAAATAAATTATATTTTGGTGAAGATGATGTATTGGTTGCTGAAGTTATTGATAACACCACCTCCAGGGGCCGTACGCTTCGCTTTTTGTTCGATGGTGATTACGAAGAATTTAAAAAGACTTTGTACAGCTTGGGCGAAACACCCCTTCCAAAATTCATTAAAAGGAACGTTGAGCCGGAAGATAAAGACCGCTATCAAACTATTTTTGCAAAACACGAAGGTGCTGTTGCTGCCCCTACAGCAGGATTACATTTTAGCCGGGAACTATTGAAACGACTTGAAATTAAAGGTGTGGATTTTGCAGAAATCACCTTACATGTTGGATTGGGTAATTTCAGGACCGTGGATGTGGAAGACCTTACCAAACATAAAATGGATTCTGAAAGGATTCATATTAGTGAAGAAGCTGTTGAAAGAATAAATGCAGCAAAAGATATTAGGAAAAATATATGCGCTGTAGGTACCACCGTGATGAGGACCCTTGAAAGTTCGGTAACCACGGCAGGATATTTAAAGCCTTATGACGGTTGGACGAATAAATTTATTTTTCCGCCTTACGATTTTAGTGTACCCACAAGTATGGTTTCCAACTTTCATCTACCTTTATCAACCTTGCTGATGACAGTTTCAGCCTTTGCCGGGTACGACTTTTTATTTGAAGCGTACAACGTGGCAATTAAAGAGGGATATCGGTTTGGGTCGTATGGCGATGCCATGTTGATTGTTTAAATACACGTGAAAATTTAGAATTTTTTCAATTACTGTTCAGGCTTTTACGTGAACATACGTTTTCATAAAATACAGAATCAGTTCAATTGAAAAAACTACTAATGATGCATCATATTTTTAATAGGGAAACAAAGGTTGCCTTTGTTTAATTTCCCTGGTTGGATAGATGTGCAATGTTATTGTTGAATTAACACTCGTTTAATATGCCAATAATACGTTCTATTTTTAACTGGATAAGTATAAAAAGAAATCATCAGGTTGAATTGTTTCGGAAATATCCGTTTGATGTTCAACAGGACGTGTTGTTTAAACTAATTGAAAAAGCCGTAGACACAGAATGGGGTAAAAAGCACGGGTACAGTGGAATAAAAAATGTGA
>JBNLCS010000519.1:0-6984 GCA_050303935.1 Bacteroidales bacterium | reverse complement strand
GTAATTTTTGTAAGTTTTATTATTCCTGTCAAACTTGATAACCCCATGGTTTCTTGTTCCCAGCCATAAAACACCATTTCTGTCTGCGTATATCTCCCTGATATTATGATCTACAAATGTGTTGTCCGTTTCTTTAAATTTTTTATAATGTTTTATTTTTTTCCGATTAAGGTTTGTTTTGCTTACACCTTGACTGAATGTACATAACCAAAGATTTTTAAATTTATCAACATAGATGTCATTCACATAAAGATCATTTAAGGAGTAAGGATCATCCGGATCAAAATTAATTTTTTTTGATTTTTTGGTTTGAAGGTTTGTGTATGTAAGTTCAATCGGTGGGTTAAAATTATAAGAGTATCTATGGTTCTTGTGTTGAAAATAACCTGACTCACCGGTATCATATTTATTTTTATCGTCATTAACAGGCTTGTTTTCCATTTCATCAGGAGAGAACCTGTTAAAATCATCTGTTTCATAGTTATACAAGTTAAAAATCCCATCCCATGTACCTATCCATAAATTTCCTGCACTATCAACAATTGCATCCTGGCAACGGTTCATACTCAAAGAATGTGGATCATTTCTTACATTCCTGTATATTTTAAATTCATAGCCATCAAACCGGCACAATCCATTCCAGGTACCAAACCACATAAATCCATATTTATCCTGTTCAATACAACGCACAGTGTTTTGTGGAAGACCTGAATTAACATCAAAGTGCTCAAACCTAAATTCATTAAGTTGTGGAAAAACAACAACTGATGCAAATATAAACATCATTACACTACATATTAATTTTGATGTTAAGTGATGTATATACATATTAAATCTCTAATAGATCGATTTTAATTAAATTAATATAAGTTAATTAAATTATTTGAGGGGATATAATTTTTTTATAAATATCTTATAAATACCACCCTCGGCACTTAAAACATATTGACTAACTTTTTCATATTAATCTAATATGCCTTTTTGGTTTTGGAATTCATGGTCAGGGTTCAAATAGACATTTGTCCATTTTGTAAAATTAGAAGATTTAATAATTCAGCCAAACTCACATGATAGACAAATTGATATAATTATAGATAAATTGATATAAGATTAAGTTCAACAAGAAATACATTTGCCTGTACATTTATTCATAAACATTAAAGTTATTATTATGATATCGAAAGAGGTAAGTTATTTTATGATAGTTTTAAATCTTTTTCAACACTTAAAAAATAGATGTATAAAACGGAATAAAAGCGTATCACATATAATAATATTATTATTGACTTTAGTTTCAACAGAGATGTATGCGCAAAGAAAAATGGAATTCCTTGACAGAGGTCTTGTTGCAATAAACACGGAAAATGGTGTGTTCTTAAGCTGGAGAATTTTTGCCACAGATAGCAATGTCATTTCTTTTAATATATACAGGAATGATTCTCTTATTACGGCTGATCCTGTAGCAGGTAAATCAAATTATATGGACATCAACGGTAATCTGTTCAATGTTTATTATATTGAAGCAGTGCATAGTACAGATAGTTCTGACTTTTCTGCTCCGGTTAATGTATGGGCCGATAATTATATGGACATTCCTATACAAAGACCTGCAAATTATACATTACCTGATGGAGGATTGGTAGAACATACACCAAATGATTGCAGTATTGGAGATTTGGATGGAGATGGTACACATGAGATAATCGTGAAGTGGGAAGCCCATTTTTATGATAATTCGCAACCTGGTTATTCTGGAAACGTTATATTTGATGCCTATAATCTATCAGGAAAATTATTGTGGCGAATTGATCTGGGTAAAAATATTCGTGGAGGTGCGCATTATAATCCATTTTTGGTTTACGATTTCGATGGTGACGGAATTGCTGAAATTGTTTGTAAAACAGCTCCCGGTGCAAAAGCCGGTACAGGAGAATTTTTGAAATTGGGACCTGCTGCAAGTGATAATGACAGCGCCTACTATGTTACTACTTCAGGTTGGGCAACAGGTTTTGTTCTTGATGGTCCCGAATATTTAACTGTTTTTAGCGGAAAGGATGGTCGTGAACTTTCAACAGTTTTATATGTACCTGACAGGTATCCGGCTAATGGTTGGGGAAAAGACAATGAAGTTCACAACAGGGTTGATCGTTTTCTGGCATGCGTTTCATATCTGGATGGAGTGAATCCCTGTTTGGTTATGTGCAGGGGATATTACGGTAGAAGTGTGTTGGCTGCCTGGGATTTTAATGGAGATTCACTTAAACAAAGGTGGGTTTTCGATTCTCAATATGAAGATCCCCGTTATCCCTGGGAGGGACAAGGTTGTCACAGTATCACCACTGGTGATGTAGACAATGATGGAAAAGATGAAATAATGTATGGGGCCATGGCCATTGACGATGATGGCAGTCCAATGTACAGCTTAAACTTTCATCATGGCGATGCTTCTCATTTGGGTGATTTCATTCCTGATAATCCTGGTTTAGAATTTTACATGCCACATGAAGGAGCCGGGTATCAGCATCATGGCATTACAAACCCCGGTGTACATGTAAGGGATGCCGGTACCGGAAAAGTTTTATGGAGAAAAGAAGTTGTTGCTGATGTTGGAAGAGGAATGACTGCTGATATTACACCTGATTATCCGGGATGCGAATTCTGGGCTTCAGCAGGACTTGGCGTGTATAATAGCAAGGGAGAATTGATAAGTGGAAGATTTCCGGCAGTAAATTTCGCATCCTGGTGGGATGGAGATATACAAAGAGAAATGCTTGACGGGGTGACCATTTCCAAATGGCATGCTGATAACATTGATATTATGCTTGTTGCTGATGAATGTGCTTCAAACAATGGAACCAAAGCAACACCTAATTTTTCAGGAGATATTTTGGGAGACTGGAGAGAGGAAGTTATTTTAAGAACACTTGATAATGAACATATTAGAATATTTACTACTACAATTCCCACAGAAATAGGTATTTACACATTATTACAAGATCCGGTTTACAGGCTGGCTATGGCCTGGCAAAATGTAGGTTATAACCAGCCTCCACATACCGGGTTTTATATAGGTGAAGATATGCAAGATCCCCCAAAACCTGATATTGCAGTATTAGACCCTTCAGAACATCCGAAAATAAAAATTGTAAGTCCTAAGACTTTAATTGAACACCCTCTGGGGCTTGATTTAAGTATAGGTTTGAAGGTAGTTGGAATTCCATCCAAGAATCCTGTATATATATATTCAAATAATATTTTAATAGATTCCATTTTATCTGCCCCTTATATAAGTGTAATATCTAATATAGAATCAGGCAAACATAAAATTTCTGCAAAGGTTAAGAACAAATACAATGAATGGATATATTCAGATACACTCAGCATTACTGTAGATGAAGGATATCCACACATTTCAATGACATCGCCTGTTGAAAATCCATTAATATGGTTAGGAGATGACATGTTAATTTCTGCTGATGCCAAGGATTATGATGGGTATATTGATAGCGTTGAATTTTATATGAATGGACAAAAAATTGCATCATTGTCCTCTTCCCCATTCGAGTATATGTATACAAATATTAAACCTGGATCATACAAGGTTTATGCTACTGCTATTGACAACGATGGTAAACAAACCATTTCAGATACTATCTCATTTGATATGGGCAGTACATATACAATTATTCAGGAAAGCGAGACAGGATTTTGTGGATTTGTAACATCAGGTACAATTGACAGTAACCATGAAGGTTTTACAGGAAGCGGATTTGCAAATACTGATAATCATGCTGGAGCAGGTGTAAAATGGGGAGGTGCATTTCTTGAACCAGGAGCATACAGGGCTTCATGGCGATATGCTTCGCCCGGTAAAAGAAACGGTGTTTTATATTTAAATGACTCAGCAATAGTTGAAGTTCCTTTTAAAGGTACTGGTGCCTGGAATTCCTGGGATTCAGTTGATGCAAGTTTCGTAATAAAAAAACAAGGGTACTACGACATTTCAATTCAAGCCAACCAGGGGCAGGGATTAGGAAATATAGATTATGTTAAGATTATATCGCTTGACGTTTCTTCTTCGTTCGAAAAAATTGATTGTTCTATCGATGAAAAAATTAAAAACGGATATCCTCTGGTTAGTATAAAAGAACCAAATAAATTACAATTGATTAGTCCGGTTGATTCAATTTTAGTTACAGTTGAGGCAAAGGATTTCGACGGTTATATTGATAGCGTTGAAATATATTTGAATAATATTTTATCAAAAAGTGTTAAACCTCTTCCATTTTCGATAAAGATTTCAAACCCTGGTACCGGTATGTATCAAATTTCGAGTATTGCGTACGATAATAGTAGGAAATACAGCGTGTCAGATTCAGTAAATATTAATATTTCTGATATTACTTTTACTATCCAGGAACAAGAACAAGGCTTTTGTGATTTTAATCTGGATATTGAAAGTGTTAATTCAGGTTTTACTGGTTCAGGATATGTAAATCCATATCCTAAAAAAGGTGCTGATATTACCTGGGCTGTTGATTTTCCTGAAAAAGGTATATATTCTCTCTATTGGAGGTATTCTTTTAATGCTGATGTTACAGGAAATTTAAGATTAAATGACACTCCGGTTAAAGATATCTCCTTTAATAAAACAGAAGATTTTAATACATGGGGCATTGTTGGTATAAACCTTGAAATAATGAATGCCGGGTTGAATAAAATATCTCTTCGTTCAAATGAAAATTGGGGTATGCCTAATATTGATTATATAAAAATTGTGCAATACAATGAATCTGAATATACAAAAGCAGGGCAATGTGATTCATTAACAGGAATTACAAGTAATGTAATAGAAATACAAAAAAACATTTTAATTTATCCGTCACCAGTGCATAACCATGTGAGTATAAAATTGAAAAACTCTAACGAAGATATAATTAAGTCAGTAGAAATTTTTTCTGTTGACGGTACACCAGCCATTACAAAAAAATATGTGAGTACAGATAAAATTATTGTGAATACGACAAACTTATCTAATGGAATTTATGTTTTGAGAATAAATACAATAAAAGGGAGTTTATCACAAAAGATTGTAATAGTAAAATAGTGTTTTTCAGTTAGTCTAAAAAAGGTTGTTTCATATTGGACAACCTTTTTATATTTTTTAAAAATTTAAAGCAACAAAGTGTACATGGCAATTTTAGTACGTATTGATATGATTCTGGATAATATGATTTCAAAGGCTAATCTGAAATTATCTAATATATAAATCGATATTCAAAAAAATACTATCGATGCTACTTTTGTGGGAGTTCTAATAACTTTGAAATGCCTAAAATAAGATTAATTTTAAGTTAAGGTTTAGTTTGTTGAATGAAAGAGGTTCTAATGTTAAAAGTTCTTCTTTCCATATGACAATTTTCTTTCCGAAGCAGAAAGTTTATATCTTATTTATCTAAAAGCTCCATGGGTACTCCACCCCATTTTGCATTTAATTTTATGGCTTCGTCTGATGTTATGCTCATAACTGTACCATGACGGGGATTAAAATTTTTTGTAAATGATTCAGGTGTATTTGTAAATTCAAACAGGTCCTTACTACGTTGAAATTCATAACGTAAATTGGTATACAGATCATACATCAAAATATACTCACCCGTTTCATTATGTTTAAAAATTCCGGAACCCTCTACAACTGTTGGTTTCTTTGCATAATAATCAATATATTTAAAATCCTCAGTCCATGGGCCCTGTAATGTTTTACCTATTGCTTGTTGTATACCATTTTCAAATTCTTTTCCATTTTCATCCTTGGTATTTCCTTTAAAAAAGAAATGATACAATCCATCTTCATATATTATGTCACCGTCTATAGCGCCATATTTTGCCCTGAACATCATAACAGGTTCACTTTCCAGGGCAGTAAAATCTTCATTGGCATAAGCACAATAGAAATCAAGTTTTAAATCATTTTTAAACCTTACCGTAAAATATACCAAATATTTGTCGGCAGTAGGGTCGTATATACATTGCGGAGCCCATACCCATTGAACATTTGAAAATTTATCCGGATATGCTTTAGCCAGATCAATAATTCCATGGTTCCAATTGATCAGGTCATTGGATTTAAGCATAACAATTCCGGGATTGGCACCCCAGCCGTTTTTATGTGTAAACATATCGGTTGCGACCATATAAAAAGTTTTACTGTCTTCACCACGCATTATATAAGGATCACGTATACCTCCTGTTTGAGATATGTCTTCTGAAGGAATAATTGGTTTATTATCATTTAAGGCAAACCAGTTTATTCCATCTGCGCTAACTCCAAAACGCAATTGTTCCTGTTTGTATTTTTCACCTGAACCTTCAAAATAGGCAAACAGGTAACCATCATATACAGGTTCTTCACTTGCTATGAAAACTTCAAATGATTTTGATTTCTGAACTTTTCCTGAAGTTATTATAGCCTGCATGGTAACTTTTATTTTTTCATGGTCACGTGGCGAACGTTTAATTAGCTTTCCATCATTTGATATATAATTTCCATTATCTGATAACCATGATATCTGTGAACCGTTTTTTCCGATTGTATCAAGATCCAGGTCCCATTTTAGATTTTTAAGGTACCCATGTGGAATGTCAAGTTCCTTAGTATCTAAGGAAACACGTTTTTTATCGCTCAGGTTATTTTTTTGTGCATTAGCTGTATTTAAGCAACCAATAGCTAAAATAAATATAGTAATAATAGTTTTTGATATTCTCATTGTTATAAAATTAAAAATTTAAATCAAAATTCCATTTTTTAGCAAGATTTTTTGCTTCTTTTTTGGATAATCGGATAACGGCACCATGTTTTGGTGAAGTAAAATTGGTGGTCTTCATAGATCCTTCATTAAAACGCCCCAGGTTTGTATAATTTTCAAAATCGGATGTTGATACAAATCCAAAATTGTGAGGTTGAATACTAAATATATCATACAT
>JBNLCS010000518.1:0-3485 GCA_050303935.1 Bacteroidales bacterium | reverse complement strand
TTGCCATTTCAATAGCTTTTTTGAGGGCGCCCAGTTTGTTATTAACTTCCTGAAGTTCGCTTTCCTCTTTTGACTGAACAACAATTCCTGCCCCTGCCTGATAGAATAATTTATTGTTTTTGCTAAGGAATGTACGTATTGTAATGGCATGATTAATGGTCCCGTTGAAGTCTATATATCCAATTGCCCCACCGTAATACCCACGTGCTTGATTTTCATACTTGTCAATTAGCTCCATGGCTTTAAACTTAGGTGCACCAGATAATGTGCCGGCCGGAAAAGTAGACATCATCATATCAATGTTACTTGACCCATCGTGTAATTTTCCACTTACTGTAGATACCATATGGATTACATGTGAATAAAACTGAATATCGCGATATGTGTCTACATTGATATTGGTACCATGCCTGCTGAGGTCGTTACGGGCAAGGTCTACCAACATTACATGTTCGGAGTTCTCTTTAACATCAGCAAATAGTTTTTCTGCTTGCCTGCGATCTTCTTCATCATTTCCGGTACGTTTAAAAGTACCGGCTATTGGGTTGATGGTTGCCCTTCTGTTTTCAATTTTAATTTGAGCTTCGGGTGAGGATCCAAATATGCTATAATTGTCATAATCAAAGTAGAACAAATATGGGGATGGATTAATTGAGCGCAGGGCCCTATATACATTAAAGTCATCTCCTTCAAACGGTTGTGAAAACTGTCGTGACAGTACAATCTGGAAGATATCGCCACGGTAACAATGTTTTTTTCCATATGTTACCATTTGTTTGTATTCTTCATCGGTAATATTTGAAGTCTCTTTTCCTGAGGTTTTAAATTTCCCTGGGTTAATATTCAGGTTATTGAGCAGGTTTTCAATTTTTTCTACCTCCCCCTGTTTCTGTCCATCAATTTTGTTTTCTGTTATGTACATGAGGTTTTTAAAATGATTGATTGCAATAATATATCTGAAAAGGGAATATTTTACATCGGGAATTTTATAAGCCTCTTTTTCAGGGTTGTTTAGTTTGATGGTTTCAAAATATTTTACTGCATCATATGCACTGTAACCAAAAACACCGTTAACCGGCATTTCATTGTTACTTTCCACATCAAATGATTTAACAAATGATGTCAGTAAATTACTGAATGATTTGGGTGTTGTAATCTCATTTGTTTCAGAGCTGCCTTCAGGGTAATTTATTTCAACCTGATAGTTGTCTGCTGTAAAACTGGCAATCGGTTGTATGCAGATAAATGAAAAACTGTTTTCATTACCCCGGTATTCTGAACTTTCAAGCATGAGCGTACCAGGGTAAAAATCCCGTATCTTCAGGTATAGGCTAACCGGTGTTATTGTATCGGCAAGCACTTGTTTAGTTTCAGGTTTAATCTTGAATTGTTTCATATTTTTTAGGTTTTCATAATTTTTTTTAAAAAAAAAGCGGTTTGCCGTGAGTGACAAACCGCTTGGTATATTTTTCTGGATACAATACAACGGCAATTACTCACAGATTCGTAAGGAATTTTGCCACCACCATATTGTATTCATTATGCAGTTCATTGTATTTATTTTGTTGTACAAATATAAATGATATTTTTTTAAAAAATCAAATAAATTTTTGTTATGCTACCCGAAGCCTTTCCATATTGGCACTTTCCAGTTTTTTTCTGGCATATGAAAGTTTGATTGAAACTTCCTTTTTTTCTTCTGAAGGAATGGTAAACATGGTATCCATCATGATGGTTTCGCATATTGATCGTAAGCCCCTTGCCCCCAATTTAAATTCTATGGCTTTATCAACAATGTAATCAAATACTTTTGGTTCAAATTTTAATGAAATGCCATCCAGTTCAAAAAGTTTGTAATATTGTTTAATAATTGCATTTTTTGGTTCAGTTAATATTAGTCGCAAAGCATCTCTGTCAAGAGGATTAAGGTATGTAAGTACAGGAAGCCTTCCAATAATTTCGGGGATAAGCCCATAGGCTTTTAAATCCTGCGGTGCTATATATTGCAATAAATTGCCCCTGTCAACAAGATCGTTACTTTTTTGGGCATTATACCCTACAACTTGTGTATTAAGCCTTTTTCCAATTTTTCTCTCGATGCCATCAAAAGCGCCTCCGCAAACAAACAAAATATCTTTGGTATTTACAGGGATCATTTTTTGATCAGGATGTTTTCTTCCTCCTTGAGGTGGGACATTTACTATTGAACCTTCAAGGAGTTTTAATAAACCCTGTTGCACGCCCTCACCAGACACATCCCTTGTAATTGAAGGATTGTCACTTTTCCTGGCTATTTTGTCTATCTCATCTATGAATACTATTCCTTTTTCTGCAGCTTCAACATTATAATCCGCAGCTTGCAATAACCGTGTTAGTATACTTTCTATGTCTTCGCCAACATAACCTGCTTCTGTAAGCACTGTAGCATCAACAATGGTGAAAGGTACATTAAGCATACGTGCAATTGTTCTGGCTAATAATGTTTTACCGGTTCCTGTTTCACCCACAAGTATAATGTTGGATTTTTCGATATCAACATCATCATTTTTTTTACTTGGGTTCAAGATCCTTTTATAATGATTATATACGGCAACAGATAAATATTTTTTTGCTTCGTCCTGTCCGATTACATATTGATCTAAAAAATCTTTAATCTCAATAGGTTTGAGCAATTTTAATCCATTTACATCAAAATCACCCCTAACCTTCGATTCTTCCTGGATGATTTGGTAGGCCTGATCAACACAACTATCACAAATATGGCCTGATATTCCTGCAATAAGAAGGTTTACTTCTTTTTTATTCCTCCCACAAAATGAACATTTATCCATAAATTTCTATTTCAAATTGTTTCAGTTCAATATAAACTATACGTAATGTAACGAAAAATTGGTTATTTAGTTCTGCCAAGAACTTCATCAACCATACCATAATCAAGAGCTTCCTGTGCTGTCATCCAATGGTCACGGTCTGAATCTTTTTCAACCTGTTCATAATTTTTTCCAGAATGACTGGCAATTATTTCGTATAGTTCTTTTTTCAACTTTTGAATTTCAGCAGCTACAATTTCAATATCAGATGCTTGGCCCTGGGCACCACCCATAGGTTGGTGTATCATAACACGTGAGTGTTTCAGTGCTGAACGCTTTCCATTAGTCCCTGCGCATAATAATACTGCAGCCATTGATGCGGCCATACCTGTACAAATGGTAGCTACATCTGAGGATATGTACTGCATGGTATCGTAAATACCAAGTCCTGCATGAACTGAACCTCCCGGAGAATTAAAATATATTTGAATATCTTTATTCGGGTCGGCCGAGTCGAGATACAACAATTGTGCTTGTATAATATTTGCTACATAATCATCGATTGGGGTACCCAAGAAAATGATCCTGTCTATCATCAAACGCGAAAAAACGTCAAGGGGTTGAACATTTAGCTGTCGTTCTTCCAGGATGTATGGGGTCAATGAGTTTGTACAT
>JBNLCS010000517.1:0-3615 GCA_050303935.1 Bacteroidales bacterium | reverse complement strand
ACAAATAACGGCTGTTGTTTTTCTATTCATGCCTTGTTTATTTATGTAAATAGTAAGGCAAAAGAATCTTACATTGCTGATTTTGTTCGTTTCTATCTGAAAAATGCGCCTCAGTTCACAAAGGAAGTTGGATATGTTCCAATGCCTCAGGAAGAATATGATGCGCAATTAAAGAAATTTGAAGGATTTGTTGAAACATTACAATAAAAAATTTAGAACAAGGCCTTCAATAGAGGGTCTTCGATATTTATTGCAAGGATATGAATAAACGAGTTGGGGAAAGGATAATTGAGATTTTCTTATTGTTTTGTTCACTCATTACAATATTCACTACTGTTGGTATTATCGTAGTATTAACGGTTGAGGGGGTTCATTTTTTTAAAGAAGTATCTATTATTGAATTTCTCACAGATACAGAATGGACCCCTTTGTTTACGGTAAAAAGATTTGGTATACTTCCACTTTTGTCCGGTACGTTTTTAACATCGTTCATAGCTATTGCAGTTGCATTGCCTATGGGGTTGATCATTGCCATATTTTTAAGTGAATATGCACCAAGAAAACTACGAGAATATGTGAAACCATCCCTGGAATTACTAGCTGCTGTGCCAACAGTGGTTTATGGATTTTTTGCCCTCATGATTGTTACCCCCTTTTTACAAAAAATATTTCCGGGCATGTCAGGTTTTAATTCTTTGTCATCCGGGATTGTCATGGGTATTATGATACTTCCTATAGTTTCTTCTTTAAGCGAGGATGCATTGAGGTCTGTACCAAAAGCGTTACGTGAAGCATCTTTTGGTACCGGGGCAACACGGTTTCAAACTTCAATGAAAGTCGTGGTTCCTGCTGCTTCTTCGGGTATAGTTGTTTCTGTGATACTGGCAATATCCAGGGCTGTTGGAGAAACAATGATCGTAGCAATTGCTGCCGGACAGCAACCACGTTTAACATTAAATCCATTGGTTCCTGTTGAAACACTTACTACCTATATTGTGCAGGTTAGTTTGGGTGATGTACCCCAAGACTCACTTGAGTATCGAACTATTTTTGCAGCAGGTATCACATTGTTCGTTTTTACGTTTGCTTTAAATAATATTAGCCACTGGATAAAAGGCAGAATACAGGAAAAATATGAATAGGATTCAAATAAACAGGTTTAAAGACAAATCGTTTTTTGCAGTGGGGGTGATAACTACACTTATGGGTATGGTATTGCTTGTTATATTTATTGGCGATATTTTAATAGATGGGTTGTCCAGGATTAGCTGGGATTTTATAAAAAGCTTACCTTCACGTTTTCCCGAAAAATCCGGGATTTACACCGCATTGTTGGGGTCAACGTGGGTGTTGGGTTTTACAGCTCTAACGGCTTTGCCTATAGGTATTGCAGCCGGAATTTACCTCGAAGAATACGCAAAAAAGTCAAGGTTATCCAAAATACTTGAAATAAACATTTCAAACCTGGCGGGAGTACCTTCAATTATTTATGGACTACTGGGCCTGGAAATATTTGCCCGGACATTTAAACTTGGGGGAAGTATTTTATCAGGCAGTTTTACATTGGCATTATTAATATTACCAATTATTATTGTTGCTACCAGGGAAAGCATAAAAGCTGTGCCACGGTCAATTGTTGATGCATCTTATGCAATGGGGTCAACCAGATGGCAAATGGTATGGACTACCCTGTTGCCATCTTCAATGGGAGGGATTTTAACCGGGGTCATTCTTGCATTATCGCGTGCGGTTGGAGAAGCTGCACCCTTGATTGTTGTTGGGGCCCTTTTATATGTTCCTTTTGCACCGGCAACCCCACTGGATGATTATTCTGTTTTGCCCATACAAATTTTTAACTGGATATCTCGTCCGCAACATGGTTTTATTATTAATGCGGCAGCAGCAATTATCGTATTGCTCCTAATAACATTTTTGATGAATGGGATAGCAATCTATTTAAGGAACAGATGGCAGAAAAAAATATCATGGTAAAAACCAATTATTATGACAACAAATACAGAAACAATAATGGCACAAGATACTATGCAAGTGACAGAAGAAATATCGACAATTAGAAATACAGAAACCTTAAAGATTGATACCAAGGATGTTAATGTATATTATGGTGACTTTCATGCCCTTAAAAATGTAAGTTTACATGTAAAACCAAATACAGTAACAGCATTGATAGGTCCTTCCGGTTGTGGTAAATCTACATATCTAAGATTATTTAACAGAATGAATGATTTTATAGATGTTTTTTCTGTTACCGGGAGTGTTAAAGTTGACGGCGTTGACATTTACAATTCAAAAATTAATATTGAACAGCTTAGAAGGGATGTTGGTATGGTTTTTCAAAAGCCAAACCCTTTTCCTAAAACTATCTTTGAAAACGTTGCCTATGGCTTACGGATCCATGGATTAAGAAATAAATCCGTAATTGAGGAAAAAGTAGTTAACGCTATCAAGCAAGTTGGGTTATGGGATGAAGTAAAAGATGATTTGAAGAAAAATGCACTGGCCCTTTCCGGCGGACAACAGCAACGACTATGTATTGCCCGTTGCTTGGCTGTTGAACCGGAAGTTATACTAATGGATGAGCCGACTTCTGCATTAGATCCGATATCAACATCAAGAATTGAGGAATTGATTGTTGAACTTAGCAAAAGTTTTACTATATTAATTGTTACGCATAACCTGCAGCAAGCCGGACGGATAAGCGATTATACCGGTTTCTTTTATTTGGGAGAGTTAATTGAATACGGAAAAACCAAGGATATGTTTATGAACCCAAAAAACAAGAGAACGGAAAATTATTTGTCAGGCAGGTTTGGTTAAACGGGAATATTCTATTTTATAAAAAACACTATAAATATGAGAGTATTTATGTATTGATTTTCACAAGTAGTTTTAGGAATTTTATATAATAAAAAGCTAAATAAATGATACCCATAGAATATGAATTGGAAAAATTGACTAAAGCATGCTACGATATGTTTGATATTGTGGGGCTCCAGCTACAAAAATGCCAAAAAATTATATTGGACGAAGATAATGAGCTTGCAGATGATGTGATTCGAAAAGAGATAAGGGTTAATGCCTTGGAACTAAATGTAGAAAGGGAATGTGAAAATATTTTATTGCTCAAAAGCCCGGTGGCTGCAGATCTTAGATTTGTAATTGCAATATTAAAGATAAGTGAAAACTTGGAACGTATAGGAGATCATGCTTTTCATATTGCTGAATATATTATCCGTGAAGAATTAAAATTAAATAAGAATCAGATTTCTGATTTGCAAATAGATAAAATGTTTGAAACAGCTATTGAAATGATCAATACCTCAATAAATGCACTTGAAAGCAAAGATACTACCGTGGCAAAATCAATTTTCAAGTTAGATAAGGTACTTGATAAGATTACACAAAAAGCACCCGAGAAAATTGAAAAATATATTAAAGAAGGTAAGGAAAATGTTATCTCACTTCTTTTTACATATCGATTAATAAGTAAATTAGAGCGGGTAGGGGATTTAACTAAAAATATTGCTGAAGAGATTATTTATTATATTGAGTCAGACAATATACGGCATAAAAAAAGAAATAAAAAAATATTCA
>JBNLCS010000516.1:0-7278 GCA_050303935.1 Bacteroidales bacterium | reverse complement strand
AAAGAATGGTGCAACCATGAAATATACCATTGTGTCAGAATCAGAAGCTAATCTTAAACAAGGTAAAATAGCTATTAATACGCCTATTGCAAAAGGACTATTAGGAAAAAAGGTTGGTGATGTGGCGAAAGTAAAAGTACCTTCGGGTGAAATGGAATTTGAAATTGTAGATATATCAAGGGGTTAATTATGGCATCAATATTTACAAAAATAATAAACGGTGAAATCCCTTGCTATAAAATAGCAGAAGATGAAAATTACCTGGCATTTTTAGATATATTTCCGTTGGAAAAAGGTCATACACTGGTGATACCTAAGAAAGAAACCGACTATATTTTTGATTTGGATGATGATACGTTATCAGGTTTGCACCTATTTGCTAAAAGAGTAGCAAAAGCAATTGATAAAACAATAGATTGTAAAAGAGTTGCAGTAGCAGTTTTGGGATTGGAGGTGCCACATGCCCACGTTCATCTTATTCCTATGAATGATCTTACAGCGACCAATTTTGAAAAGCCAAAACTCCAGCTTGAACGAAACGAATTTGAGGAAATAGCTGAGTCTATTAGGAAAAATTTTAAATAATCATTCTTTATTCCTTATTTATTTTATCCTGCCCGGATTTTTATTCATAAAATCTTTCCAGCTTTTAAATGAATTTGCTTCATGGTTTGAAGTGTTCTGGTAAAAATGACATAGGGCTGCAGCCAGTCCATCTGTTGCATCAAGGGTAGTGTCAGGAAAATTTTTTATGTTTAAAATGGATTTCAACATAGCGGCTACCTGTTCTTTTGAAGCACTGCCCTGACCTGTTATGGCCAGTTTTATTTTTCGGGGGGCATATTCAAAAATAGGGATTTGTTTGGCGAGTGCTGCTGACATGGCCACTCCCTGGGCTCTGCCCAGTTTTAGCATTGACTGTACATTTTTTCCATAAAATGGAGCTTCAATAGCCAATTCATCAGGAAAATAATGATCGATTAAATGGGTTACCCGCTCAAATATTTTCCTGAGTTTTAAATAATGGTCTTTAAACTTATGAAGCTCTATGACACCCATGGTAAGCACGGATGCCTTTTTGCCATCCGTTTGAATAATGCCATATCCCATGATAGTTGTGCCGGGATCTATACCAAGAATAATTTTTTCTTTCTTCAAATTTTTTAACTATATAGGCAACAAAATTACAATAATCATTTATTAATTATGTTGCAATATAGTCTTAATAAGCCCCAATTTCAAACCGTAAACCTTTTGCATATTCAAATTCGGGTTTTGCTGATCGTGGTCTGGCATTAGATGAAAATTCATTATTGGTAAGATAATAGATGCTTTCTCTTAAACATAATTCAGTAGTATCTCCAAAATTATGGGTAACATCATCGTCAACAAATGCATTTACAGGGATACCTTCGAAATAATCACCCTTGTTTTGCGAATTTGTAATTTTGAAAGATATGGGTACAACGGTATAATCTTTAAATGGCCAACTGTACATACCAACGGGTTTTCCATGTGTGTCATCTCCTATTAGTATTGTTTCCATGTATGGTTGCAGCCCATTGATGAGCAACTCACTGGCCGAAGCTGATCCGCGTGTTGTAATAAAAACAACCCTGTTCAAATCCAGGTGATATTGATGATAAACAAAGTTTTCTTCATTATTCTCGTCAACATGGTTTTTATTGTGAAGATATTTTATCATTACTTCATCAGTCACTTTTTCACCACCGATTAATCCTCCTAGTAGCAGGGCAATATTTACTTGTCCACCGCCATTGTAACGTAAATCAACAATGAGTTCATCTGCATTTTTATCTTTCATGCGGCCAAACGCATCAATTAATTCGTATTTAGATTTTTGTATAAAACTTTTAAATACAAGATAACCAATGTTTTTACCTCCAACATTGTAAACAGTATCAAGCAAAACGGTATTAATTTCTACCACCCGTTTTGTAAAAGTATGGTCCTTTTCAACACCATTTGGATCAATAAATGTGAAATTGTGGGTTTCACCAACTAATAATTGCGGCATATTGGAGTTGATATTAACATCAACACCATTGATAGCCTTAATAATCCAACCCCTGGCGATATGTTGGGTAGCAAAAGGTGAATCGTGGAAAACAAAAGTGACCCGGATGTTCCCCTGGCTATCAGGGAAATAGCCAAAGCCATATCCGGTAAAAACACCCTGACTATAATATGCATTGTATTCTTCGGTTGAAACAATATAACTCCACTTATCTAAAGGTTCATATCTTAATTCTTCAAGCAAGATAAAAGGGTTTTTATTCAGGTTTGGGTTGGACGGCATTTCTTCCGTCCAGAAATAGTAATCATCCATCAGGTCATACAAATATTCTGATGTTAAATTAACCTGTGAAATATCTGACAGGGGTTGATCTATTTTATTTTTTTCACACGATAGTAATGTGAAAAGTATTCCGATTATTATTAAATATTTTTTCATCCAAATCAATTTACTTAATTAAACGAAGAAACCTCAAAAATTGTGCTAAAAAATTGAGGTTAACATGATTTTAACCAATATTAATAATTACCCTGCCCAATTATCCCTGTCCAGGCTCCTGTACTGAATAGCTTCAGCAATATGGTGCGATTCAATTTTTTCGCTTTTTTCCATATCGGCTATTGTACGCGATACTTTCAAAATCCTGTCATATGCCCTGGCCGATAAGCCCAGTCTTTCCATGGCATTTTTTAGCAGGGTAAGGCCTGCTTCATCAGGCTGGCAATATTTGCGCAGCAACTTTGAATTTATTTGTGCATTGTTATGTATCTCTGAATGATTTTTATATCGATCTTCCTGTATTTTTCTGGCATTTGTTACCCTTTCTCGTACCGATTCACTTTTTTCTGCATGGTTCATTTCGGCCAATTTATTAAAGGGTACCGGTACTACTTCAATATGTATGTCAATCCTGTCCAATAATGGCCCGGATATTTTATTGAGATATTTTTGAACTACGCCCGGTGTACAAACACATTCTTTTTCAGGATGGTTGTAATATCCGCACGGACAAGGATTCATAGAGGCAACCAACATAAAACTTGCCGGGTATTCTACTGAAAATTTGGCCCGCGAAATCGTAATAAGGCGGTCTTCCAACGGTTGGCGCATTACTTCCAAAACGGTACGTTTAAATTCGGGCAATTCATCTAAAAATAAAACACCATTATGTGACAGGGATATTTCACCAGGTTGTGGATAAGTACCGCCACCAACTAATGCCACGTCACTAATAGTATGGTGGGGGGACCTGTATGGCCTTCTTGTCATTAGGGAGGTTTCCTTGTTTATTTGTCCGGCCACTGAATGTATTTTTGTGGTTTCCAATGCTTCTGACAAGGTTAGGGGAGGGATGATGGTTGCTAATCGTTTTGCCAGCATAGTTTTTCCTGAGCCGGGAGGGCCAACCATCAATATATTATGATTTCCGGCTGCGGCGATTTCCAATGCCCTTTTTACATTTTCTTGTCCTTTTACGTCAGCAAAGTCAACCTCATAATTATTGATGTTCTGGTAAAACGACTGGTTAATATCTACCAGGGTTGGTTGTATTTTTTTGTTTCCTTCAAAAAAATCAGTCACATCTTTCAGGTTGTCCACTCCATATACTTCAAGGCTTTCCACCACAGCAGCTTCCAGGGCATTGTCCCTGGGCACAATCAGGCCCCTGAAACCTTCTTTTTGTGCCTGGATGGCTATGGGCAGAATACCTTTAACGGGCTTAACTTTTCCATCCAATGATAACTCGCCCATAATGATAAATTGGTCGATTTCTGATCCGTTTATTTGTTCAGATGCTGCCAATATCCCAATGGCCAGGGGTAAGTCATACGCTGAACCTTCTTTTTTAATATCGGCAGGGGCCATGTTGATCACTATCTTTCTTCCGGGCATTTTAAACCCGTTGATGGCCAGGGCAGAATCTATTCGTTGCTGACTTTCTTTAACAGCATTGTCGGGCAAGCCAACCAGGAAAAATTTTATTCCTGTACTTACATTTACTTCAATTGTTACAGTTGTTGCATTGATGCCATGTACGGCAGAGCCATATGTTTTTACGAGCATAGGTTAAAAAACTAATAAAAAGGTTTATTTAATACGGTCCTGGTAGCTTTTAGGATAGTTAAACCATTTGCATCCAGCACTTCCTTCGTTGTTTTTGTTGTTGCAACCAAATCTAAGGTTGAAACCAAACTGTAAGTTTAAACTTTTTGTGCTACGCGGCCAAATAAATCCGGGAATATTGTCAGAAATGATATAAAAATTTAGTAGTTTTAAATAAAATGAAAACCCTCCTCCTATATTTTTTATGCTGCGGTTTGCATACGACCATGATGCCATAGCAGCAATATGGTTATTCAAACGATACGTTGCATGCAGTCCCAGGTATAATTTTATTTTCTGCCTGTATAAAGTTGAATTACCTAGAACACCGGTTGTAAGTTTTCTCGTATTATTATGGTTAAAACCTAAAAATAACCTGGTTGGCATAAAATAAAAATAAGGATCATGATCAAGGTTAAGGTCAACAGAATCATCAACGGAATTGATCATTTCACTGTAGTATCCGGTTAAATCCTGTTCATTTAATGTTGGCCCGGTATATTCAAAATTCCCATTGGCATTTAGATTTGTGGTGTTTGATTTAAAACGTATTATACCCAGGTCAAGTATGCTTCCATATATCTTTGTATCTCCGGTGTAATTATAATTAAACCCGGCATCAAATGAAATTCCTTTATTTTTCCTGTTTAAAAGGAATCCGGAAGGAGAAACATTCATTTGCTGAACAAAGAAATTAGTATTGTTTGTTATAATAAATGGCATGGAAGATGAATAGTTTGCATTTGCTGTAGCATTAAGTATGTAGGTTTGTGGATCAGTATAAAGGTTGGTTACCCCGGTATACAAAATCATATTTGCCTTACCAAAAAGCAGGTTGAGATGCCCTCCCCAGCTAAAAAATTCATTTTCTGATTTGGCAAAGCCAAGGGAATACTGTCTGAAATAACTCAGGTTTACCCCCGTTCCTTTTAACGATGCGGTTTCTCCTTCAAAAGGACTATTGCCATTTATAATCAGGTTTAGCATATCGTTATTATAAAATATGTCAGCAAGAATTCTCTCACGTATAGCAAAATTGAAGTATTTATTTCTTTTTTTTATTCCCAAAAAAAGCAGGGAAATATCAGTATTATTACTTACATAGTTCAGGTAGCCTGTTTTTTTTACAACATTTTGCAGGTCTGGTGTTAACACGTTGTTTTCGTTCTCAATAAACAGATCGTTAAAGGTAAAGCCATTATGGGCTGCCCCAATAGAAATACTATTTAATACAGGAATTCCTATATTTACCTTACATGAAGGAATATGCGCCGGGTTTAAAAAGTTACTCTGCAAAATATCATTTTCAAAATAGGGCAGGCATAATTGTCCAACCATTGTTGGGGCAAATGCAAACAGAGATATACAAAGAAAAACTACCTGCTTCTTCACTTGAAAGAATTTAATTAAACATCTGTTTTATAATAAAATACAAAAAATATTTTAGCATTTGCAATATTTGATCGTGGAACATCCATGTTTTGTTCCTGTCTTTGTTGTGAAGTTCAGTGCATGGATGTTTCATCTGCTAATCAATGTTTTTACATTTCTCATTTATAATCATCTCCTTTGTTGAAATGCTAAAGTTTGGTGAAACCCATCAATAACCTGTTCCGATTTATCGAAAAGGGTTTTGTCAATTATTTATTTCAAGCCCTACTTTTGTACCTAAATAGAGTTTTATTTTTTGCGTATCGTAAAATTTTACTTTTTCAACATCTGCCAAACGGGTTTCAATTTCTACTGTAAATAGAAACGATCCGATGGAACCTAAATTATCTACAATATTTTCAGGAAGTTCAACTTCATGAAATGATTTTGTTACCTTTACTACTTCACCATCATTATCAATTATAGCCCCCTCAACTTTTAAAGGGGTATCCGGGTATGACCATACCGGAAGGCCTTCCAGGTTATTTAATTGCAAGGTGGATTCAAATGATGTTGGATATTCGTTAATAAACAGCAAATTAAGTTTTATAATTTTGATATTTTCATATTGTTCAGAAATTGTATTCAGATAGAAATCCTGCTTATAGGTATTGTAATATGATAAAGCAGGGTTTGGTAAGGATTCATTGTTGTATAATAATGAATCAGGAATATTGCCAGTGATATTTCTTAAGCCGTTGAGGTAGTTGTTTATATCAAAATTATAATTCCCCAGTGGAAGTGAATATTTAGGTGTGATGGTTACATCATCAGAAACTATAAGTCCTTTATCCTTTTTACATGAAGCAAAAAGAGTGATGGCGAACACAATATATATAACATATTTAAACATGTATGTTTTTTTCAATATAGTTGATCAGGCTGTGGATAACCTTTATATGGATTTCCTGTACCCTGTCTGAATATTTTGAGTACGGGGCCCTGATCTCTGCATCACAAAGTTGTGCTATTTTGCCACCGTCTTTACCGGTTAGGGCTACAATTCTCATATTACCCTTCAATGCTGTTTCCACTGCTTTAACCACATTGGCTGAATTTCCGCTCGTACTAATGGCTAGTAGGACATCGCCTTCTTTTCCAATGCTTTCAATGTATCTTGAAAAAATACTTTCAAAGCCATAATCGTTTGCTGTACAGGTTATATGTGAAGGATCGGAAATTGACAAGGCAGCTATTGCCGGGCGGTCGTCCCTGAACCTCCCTGATAACTCTTCGGCAAAATGCATGGCATCGCTCATTGACCCTCCGTTTCCGCAGGATATAATTTTATTTCCCCTATTTAAAGCATTTACCATAATATTGCCTGCTTCTTCTATTTTTTCAAAGTTTGATTCGTCAGCAACAAATTTTTGGAGTATATCTACCGCTTCCTCAAAATCTTTTTTAATTTGGTCTACCATGAAATGCATATATGTATAATAACTTGTTTCTTTTTTACTTATTGCCTATTCAAAGAATTGTAAAACTAAAAATATAAAAAGTTTTTCATTCTGTTTAACATTTAGGAATGTAGTTGTTATAGGTTTGATTAAAACATGATTTTTTGGTTTTAGAAGTGTCTCTTTTTTGTTTTTAACTAACAGTTTACCCTTTTGCGATTTTAGATTTCAGCTCCCAGCCTTCAACGGCCACTCATTTACGATATCCATACATATATTCCATAATTTCTATGGCATGGTATTTTT
>JBNLCS010000515.1:0-6368 GCA_050303935.1 Bacteroidales bacterium | reverse complement strand
TGAGCTAAAGGTCCTTCGTTATGCTTGTCAGAAGAAGTGGTGTTGACTTTGGATAATAGAACATTTTCCCGACAAACTTAACGAAGAAATTGGTGTTTATTACTGACACTATTTATGAATTACAATTTTTTCAGTTTTTACCCGGTTGTTGTTGTTAAAAATTCTTATAAAATATATTCCGTTCTCCATGCCCTTGAGATCAAGATAATTGATATTGTTATTAACACCGGTACGGGGAAACACCACCTTACCACTTAAATCAATAACATCCAGCGAGATACTTTCACGAAAAACAAAATCCCCTTCAAAAGATATTTTAGTATCCCCCTGTGATGGATTTGGAAAAATTCTAATATTATTTGCCACAAATGCCTCTTCAATTCCAATAATAGGTTTAAGAGGGTCGTTTTGCATATTTGGTGTAATGTTGGCCATCATTTGTAAATCACCAGTTCCGTCAACATATCTTCCAAATGAATAACCACCTACCAGAAATTCAAATTCAATTGAATCAACAATAAACAGCTCATCCCCTACTTTTTGAGATAGATAAAAGGTTTCTCCATTTTCATCAGGTTTAAATGACATGTGCATTTTACCTTGTTTGGCCTCTGCATCGGCATAAAAAAGTTTAAAACCTTTTGAGCTTATTTCAGTTCCCTCTGGAATTGCATATCGTGTTAAATTCAACCTGTCGTCTGATATATAAAAACCATTCAAAACCGCATCTATATTGCTATGATTATGTATTTCCACAAAACCGGAGTTTTCACCTCTTTCATCTTTAAATAACATTGAAGCTGAAGCTATTTCATTCAGGTAAATATCATACGTTCTTTCAATAGGTTCAAATACTGGTTTAATAGAAATAGTAAAACTACTATCACTTTCTATAACCGGATCATTGCTATAAACCCCACCAGCGCCCGGACTTTCATATTCATAGGATAAAGTAAGGTCAAAACTCACATCACTACTTGTTCCACTTGTTTGGTGCACTTCACAGGCAATAGTATTTTCACCTTCAATCAATGATGAATTATCAATTGTTCCATACACAAAAACATTTTCGTTTCCAATAACACCTTCCGAAAATGAATTAAATGTTGGTATTCCAACTGGCATATTGTTTCTAAAAACTTCCTGCCCGTTAATATAAACAACTGCACCGTCATCTGCCAGCAAGCCTATTTCAAGCTGCTGGATATTAGCAACATTTGTTATGTTTACTTTTTTACGGAATAAATAGGTTGGTATTTTATTATTTTGGTCAGCACCATATGAAATCACTGTTGATTCGTCACCATCACCATATCCCAACTGGGCATCACCGGATGGCCACGAAGTGTCATCAAAACCCGATGTGTTCCAATCAAGTGGATAATCCCCACCCTGGTCATAATATTTCCACGCACTTCCATTGGCCACAAGGTTCTCAGTAATAATAGCCGCTACATTTATCCAGTTTTTAAATGTATATCCCTTGGCTGGCTTTGCTTCAACCTTTAACGAAAAATCATCATATGTTTCTAAGGTAAACGGATAATGTTGTATCATTGATTCATTAATCCGTACCCCTCCATGTGATATGTTATTATTGTCAATTGTTACATTTACCTGACTACCTCCCAGTCCAAAATAATTGGCTATATAACCGGGTATAAAATCGTATCTTGAAGATGCAAAATCTTTAAAATTATTAAGCTGATAATTCCAATTCGTTTTGCTTCCTCCATGTTCATCAAAATGATAATCGATTTCATACTCCACAATAGCTGAAATACTATCCACAACGTAATTAACCCAGTCCGGATGAAAAACTGTATTTCTTAAAGTCAATATTGTATTCGCAAACTGGTCCCTGAAACGTTGATTTTCTAACATTTTTCTAAACAATAATGTTGACCAGGGAGGGTTGGGCCAATCAGGGCCAAATTCTTCTGTAGCAAACTCAATCATCTCAAAATTGTAAGGATCGAAACTAAAGGCAAAGTCTGTGTCATAGATAACCCATCGCCATTTACCATTTTCGGTTTTTTTCCATAATTTCACATTATTTCCAGGCCAGTCGGTATCTACAATATATATTCGAATCGCCATGTAATTTATATACTCTTGCAAATCAATTTTCGAAGTAACCCAATTGTAATTTGCATCTACAGATAGGTCATGGCTATTTAGATAATCAATAATATCGTAATAATCCTGTCCATCGCCTTGTTCAGGATACCACCCATAATCACTGGTAGCCCTAAGCATGCTAACCATAAAATCAAGACTGTCCCTTCCAACTGCATAGTTGGAAAGCATGTAATCTTCATTTATTTTCTCCCTGATGTTCATCATTCCAACATAATCACCATTATGGTAAATAATCGCTGGTTGAAACGATTGAAAATCAATATCTACAGCTTTGCTAAACAAAGCCTGCATCATCCCATCCCAAATTACCGTCCTGTTATAATCATTTCCAGAATTCCTTATAAAAATAGACTTATACGACCTTATATCAGGTTTTTCTTTAAAAAAAGCATAATCAAAGTCTTTATTTCCATATTTTCCCCGGGCATACAAGGAAATTGATTTTGGCTCTCCAAACGTACGGCTGCAACCACCTGATATTTTCATCCCCGCTGGTTGGGATATCTGCTTAACGCCATTTTCGTCAAAATATTCAAAATATCCTTCCCGTTCCCAGGGCTGGTTCCAATTTGCCGGATAATCAATACAATTACCAGGTATCCCATTTGAACCCTGCGTGTAAATACCAATTGTATTATCCCAGAAAAAAGAATGGTTAAATGACAGGGACACAACGGGCAACGTAAAATTATGTTCAGCCAGGAAATATGTATTGGCATAGACTTCACCAGGTAAAAACCCATTGGCATAGGATCTTGACTTTACAACTGTTGTTTTACTAACAGGAATTGGTGTCGAATATGCGGTTGAGTTTATATCCGGAATACTTCCATTTGTTGAATATTTAATATTATCCCCGGCCAATGCAACAGAAGTTGCTGCTGTTAATCTGCCAGCCGGTACTGAATATATGGGCTTTGGCGCAGGCTTTGTTGCTGTTACAGGTTGATTTGCATCACCCGGAGTGGGAACTGAACAATATCTCCAGATGTCACCACCAGGCACATTCCGGCCATAGGAAGATGAAGGATATTGCTGAGGAAACCTTACAGAATCGATTATTTGTTTCGATCCATTGACTAAATATAATGTTTCACCATCAGCATCAAGACCAAAATTAGCATGTATGCCTGAATCTTCACCATCAAGATATATTATACGATAGCCTCCCGATGACAACGTATATCCAGGAATCCTCCACTTTAACAGAACGCTCTTATCATCCGATAAATAATAATTACCAAGACTTACATTACTCGTGCCACTATTATATAATTCAACCCAATCGGGATAATTATAAAAATCTGTTTCAATAATTTCTGATCCATTGGTTGCCATTATTTCATTAATGACCAATTGAGAATTTAAAACAGTAAATACAACACTCCAACACAGTATGATAAACTTTCCTTTTAAACTCATTGAAATTTTTATATGTTAATTTTGACTTAAAAATACATTATTAAATTTAAAATTATATTTTTACAGCTTTTAATAATGCTTTAAACAAAATAAAGTTGATAATCAAGCATTTATATATTTTGTTAAATTATATGAAGCAAGAATAAACATTATATTTATTATAACCGTAATATTAAATAAATGTTACTAAAAATTTGTTTTTTTGTTAAAAGATAAGGGAAAAAAATAAGAATAAAGTCTATATATAATTCAGAAATGATAACATTGAAAAGTATGAAAGTAAAATTTGTATTGTCTTTGATCATATTAACTATTTTGTTTTTTAATGCATGTGAAAAACCTGAAGGAGTTGGAGGCAAAGGAATAATTTCAGGAACAGTCACAGTGAATTTATATGATAAGGAATTTAAGGTTCTGCAGGATTCATTCCCGGCCGAAGACGAAGATGTTTTTATATTTTATGGAGACCAGGATGTGGTTTCTGATGAAAAGAACACCTCTCCTGATGGAAAGTTTGAGTTCAAAAATCTAAGTAAAGGAAAATACAACCTGTTTGTTTACTCAGAAGACAAATCTGGAAAAAGTTTGAACGATGTTTCCTTCGACACGATTATCGAGTTAAAATCACATGATGACGAAGTACAAGACATTAAGTTTACCATTTATAAAACCCTGGATTATGATGACGGAAGGGCAACGATTAAAGGAAATATATACCAGGTTAATTGGCAAAAAGGTTTCTTCTCAGTTATTGACACAACAAGTGCCCAGGAGCTTGACGTATACCTTGTATACGAAAATGGAGAAACATTTATTGAACGGACAAGAACATTGCAGGATGGCTCATATGCATTTAAAGGCCTGCTTAAAGGTAATTATCAAATAATTACATATTCAGATGATCTGTTCGGGGGCATCGAAGATGTTGCCAGGATAGAAACAGTATCTGTTACTAAAACAGACCAGGTTGTGGGTGCTAAGAATATTTACATTAACAAAGAAGATTAATCCGATGAAAAAATATTTTGGGATATTCGCCGTATTTATTATTTTGACGGCGTTTGAAGCAAATGCCCAGGATAAAAAAACAGTAAAAGAACAGAAAATAAAACAAGTTACTGTTTATGAGGAAAAATCAGGGAAAGGCAGTAGTGAGAAAATAGAATCAATTACCGTGTTTGATAAAAATGGTAATGTTGTTGAGGAAAAAGAATTTAACAGCGAAGGCAAATTAAAAAAACATGTAAAAACCATTTATAACGAAAACGGACATAAAATTAAAGAGACTGAACTTGACGAAAGCGGTGAAATTATTGAAGTTACAGAATATAAATATAAAGATGGTTTAAAAATTGAAAAAACCACTAAAAATAAAAAAGGTGAAATACTTGAAACGAAAAGATACGAATATTCAACATATTAAAATACTATGTTTAAAGTAGATAAAAATATAATATATTCATTTGAACCAGTATCATTAAAAGATTTGGATAAAGTAGCGCTTTTAAACAGAATTGATATAAAATATGTTTTTAATGCAAATATGCTTGACAAAATCTTACAGGAACTGAAGGAAGAATACTATATATTGGAAATTGATGGTAAACGTAGCTTTGAATACTCAACTTTATATTATGATACCTTTGACAATGACATGTATGTAGAACATGTGAGAGGTAAATTAAACAGGTTCAAAGTGCGTCACAGGGTATATGTTGATAGTGGTTTATCTTATCTTGAAGTAAAATTTAAAAACAATAAGAACAGGACTATTAAGTGGCGGACAAAGGAAGTATTCTCCACAGAAGACAATTCAAAATTGAACAAGGCATTTCTTGAAAAACATATACCTTATAAAGCTGAACATTTACAGCCTTCATTACAAAATAAATTTGTTAGGCTTACTCTTGTTGATAAATGTTTTACCCAACGGGTAACTCTTGATTTTAAACTTGGATTTAATGGTGCCGGAAATAATGACAAAGACTTGCACCAGATAGCCATTGCAGAGCTAAAAATTGATAAAAGCAATAAAAACAATACATTGCAGCAAGTTTTGCGTAAATACCGTATACAACCCAGCGGTTTTAGTAAGTATTGCATAGGTAAAACATTAGCCGACAATACATTAAAAACCAAGCAAAGAAACCTTAAACCTAAACTGTTAAAGTTGAATAAAATTGCTAATGATAAAATTTATACAAACTAAAAAATGGTAGATAAGGAGATTTTTGGAATAGACATTATTAATGTGCCTGACTTTCTGGAATTAATAGCCAGGTTTTCATTAAACACAATTGTAGTATTAATTATTGTACGATCATTATACTACGCAATCGCACAACGGAAAGATTATTTGTTCAGTTATATATTAATTGGATCCGTAGTATTTCTTTTATGTTTTTTACTTGAAAATGTAAAACTGGAATTAGGTTTCGCTTTGGGCCTTTTTGCTGTATTTGGCATTATCCGGTATCGAACGAGCCAGATACCTATTAAAGAAATGACTTATCTTTTTCTTATAATTGGTATATCGGTTACCAATGCCCTGGCAAATAAAAAGGTTAGTTATGCAGAATTACTTTTCACTAATTTTGCACTTATTACCGTTACTTTTTTACTTGAAAAAGTTTGGTTACTCAAGCATGAATCTTCAAAAACAATTATTTATGAAAATATTGAGCTCATAAAACCGCAAAAAAGAGATTTATTAATTCAAGATTTGCAAGAAAGGACGGGGATTAGTATAATAAACAGGGTTGAAGTGGGAAGGATTGACTTTTTACGGGATGTTGCCAGGGTGA
>JBNLCS010000514.1:0-3885 GCA_050303935.1 Bacteroidales bacterium | reverse complement strand
ATTGTTAAAAAGAAGAACTAAGGTAGTTCCACTAATAATTTGGAGACAGAAATTATATTTATTGTATTTTCCAGTTTTGTTAGTTGTGTTATCTTGAGGTTGACTTTACAATAATACAACCCGTTTTTTTATTTTCGATATTCATAACAAGCCTAGCCTGATATACCCACGTAATGGTATATCAGGTTTTTTACTTAATCATTGTATGCTCACTTCAATGAAATGAGTTTTCGAACGGGCAGTATTTAATAAAAACGTGAATTGTCATACCATATTTTTGTAGATTTGAAGCAAAATAAATTTATGGACCCTAATCTTGCATTTCTTAAACCTGGCGATAAAATAGGCTTAATTGCACCTGCACGCTCAATATCCGAAGAAAAAATTATTTTGGCTGAAAAAATTCTCGAAAGCTGGGAATTAATTCCGGTAAGGGGAAAATACCTTCTTGGCAAAAAAAACCAGTTTAGTGGTAATATAGAAAACCGGCTTTTCGATATTCAGTATATGTTTAATAACCCAGATATTAAAGCTGTTTTATGTGCAGGTGGCGGCTATGGGGCTATTCAATTGGTCGAAAAAATTGAATTCCAAAAGTTTTTGCAGCAACCAAAATGGCTTATTGGTTTTAGTGATATAACTATTTTACATTCGGCAGTACATCGAAAAACCGGTTTTGCTTCCATACATGGCACCATGCCTGTTAAATTTGATAATTCAATAGAATCTGCCAAATCAATTAAAACCTTGCAAGAAGCTATTTTTGGAAAACTGAAAGAATATGCTTTTAAACCACATCAGCAAAATATTACCGGCAAGTGCGAGGGGAAATTAATCGGTGGCAACCTTTCTATACTTTCATGTTTGATAGGAACTAGTGTAGAGTTTGATTATACCAATAAAATCCTCTTTATTGAAGAAGTAGATGAATACCTTTATCACATTGACCGCATGATGTATAGCATGCACTTATCAGGGAATTTAAGAAAAATAAAAGGTTTGTTAGTTGGTAATTTTAGTGATTTGCACGACAATAAAATACCATTTGGACGAGATGAAAAACAAATTATCCTGGATGCGGTTAAAGATTATAATATCCCGGTAGCCTTTGATTTCCCTGCCGGGCATGAAAGCATGAACAAGGCCCTGTACTTGAATAAAGAAGCAAAACTTACCATTGAAAAAGAACGTTGCACGTTGCAATATATTTAAACCGAAACTCCATGCAAACAGACAAACAAGCCCTGGGAAATATTGGCGAAGAACTGGCTACTGAATTACTGGTGAAGAAAAAATATAAAATATTACACCGGAACTGGCGGTTTAAACACAAAGAAATTGATATTGTTGCTTTTCAAAATGATGAACTGGTAATTGTTGAAGTTAAATCACGTACCGAAGACACCTACGAGGAACCATGGCAAGCCGTAACCAACCAAAAAATAAAATACTTAGCCGATGCTACCGAGGCATATATTGAAAAATACCAAATTGAAAATGAGGTACGTTTTGATGTAATTAGCATTGTATTTAAGAACAATACGCCTAAAATTGAACATATTGAGAATGCTTTCAGGCCCTGGATGTAAAAAATTAATGCCCATGCCGGTTAACCTCTGTTTTACTTCCCTTGTTGATGGATACATTCTACTATAATGATTAAAGCCTGTCAGCCATAGCCAAAGGGAATTTTTCTAAAAACTTAAAACCTGCTTAATAGTTGATAGTTTGAAAATCAACAAAATCAAGTTCTTCAACATAAATTCGTTTTTGTTGTCTATTTTAAATATATTTATCATACATCCATAGCAAATCGTAAATTTTATAATGAATAAGGAATTATTACATATTAAAACCAGTATAATCGACAAAATCGTTCGTTTATCGTTACTCTTTGAAATCCCTATTTTCATTCTTATTATTTTCGATATAATAGAAAACGGGGTGGGGTACTTAACCATTGTTTCATTCATTTTCTCCACTACTATTTTATTACTTTTTATTTGGAAAAAAAGAATTACCTTTCCCTGGAAAATACATCTTTTCTCTACTTCTTTTCTTTTACTGGGGTTATCAAGTCTGTATGCGTTCAATTTTTCAAGCATCTTTTACTTCTGTTTTATTCCGGTGCTATTAAATGGGGTGTTATTGGGCAAACGTTCTGCTATTCTATATTTAATAATTGTTGCCTTGTTTTATTCATCGATCGCTATTGGGTATTCAAATGAAAAAATAGGCACAGGTTTCGATCATAATTATCAAATAAGCGACCCTTTTACATGGATTGTTTTTTTCCTGGCCACATCTTTTGTGTTAATAATAATTATAATTGCCTCCAGTGAATTGTATAAATATTTCATTCTAACCATTCATGAAAAAAATGAGGCAAACAGTAAATTGATAGAACAGCAAGACCAGCTCGAAGAAATTGTTAAAGAAAGAACAGAAGAATTACAAACTGCCAATGAAGAATTAAATGCCACCAATGAGGAACTTTATGAGAAAAACAGCAGGATTGAAAATCAAAACCATGAACTGGGAATAACCCTCCAACAACTAAAAGAAGCACAATCACAATTGATGCAATCAGAGAAGATGGCTTCATTAGGGGTAATGACAGCAGGAATTGCCCATGAAATAAACAATCCGTTAAATTTTATTCAAGGCAGTGTTACAGGTTTACAAAATTATTTTACTGAAAAACTCGACCACCATTCAGTTGAAATACAACCTTTTATTGATGCACTTAAGGTTGGGGTTGACAGGACAACCCATATAATAAGAAGCCTCAACCAGTTCAGTCATCAGGAACAATCTGACCAGTATATAAATAGGCTGGATGAAATAGTTGATAACTGTTTAATGATTTTACAAAACAAAATAAAAAACAGAATAACCATTCACAAAAATCTCACCAAAAAACCGTACACCATATTTGGTAACACAGGAAAGATCCACCAGGTTTTCTTAAACTTGTTTATTAATGCTGTGCAAGCAATTGAAGGTGAAGGTAACATTACAATAACATCAAAAATAGTTGACAAGTATATTGAAATAACAACCGAAGATGACGGAAAGGGTATGCCCGAAAACATTATCCCGAAGGTTACCGACCCATTTTTTACTACAAAGCCACCCGGAAAAGGAACAGGGTTGGGAATGTATATTACGTTTAATATTATTCTTGAACACAAAGGCTTTTTAAATATTGAATCGGTGGAGAACAAAGGTACAAAGGTTACTGTTACGTTACCATTGCATAAAAATTAAACAAAAATGAACATTGAAGATTTTAGGGAATACTGCCTCTCACTAAAAGGTACAACCGAAGAAACACCATTTGGGCCTGATACATTGGTTTACAAGGTAATGGGGAAAATGTTTGCGCTTACCAGCCTTGATGGTGATTTTAGTATCAACCTTAAATGCCACCCTGAAAAAGCAATTGAACTCAGAGAAGATTATTCCTGTGTACAACCGGGCTACCATATGAACAAAAAACACTGGAATACCATATATATAGATGGTTCGGTACCTTCAAAAACAATCATTGAATGGATTGACCACTCCTACGAATTGGTAGTGATAGGACTTACCAGAAAACTACAAGATGAACTTAAAAAACTATAACACCTGATTTCCGCAAAGGTTTTATATTTTCACTGAAAACCTTTGCAGAAAATAGGTTAACCCCGATTTAGAAAATCACTCATTTGGGTGAAGTATGAAACCAGATGAGATGATTTACTTTATCGAATCCGCAAGACATACATCTTTTTATAATTATTCCTTGCACATTTTGGGTAACATACCAACATAATAATATCACTATAAATAACCCGTTTTTTAAATTATATTCTTATTTTTACCCCCTTTACTAACCCA
>JBNLCS010000513.1:0-10310 GCA_050303935.1 Bacteroidales bacterium | reverse complement strand
CAATACGTGTGCCACTCCAAATCGATTCCTTAATACTTTCATAAGCTTCTTTAGATAAATATTTTTGCATTTTAGAATCATCAAATACATTCATTCCAAAGTATTCCGATGTTTTTTTGTAAGGGATATCTATCTTTAAAGGTTCTCTGGAATACACTTCCTGTAACGCCTGAAATCTTAAAATAGCCATAATATATTTTAAATTTAGTGCTAAAATAAGTGTTTTTACCTTCGAAATATTTAATTTTTTGAATATTTAACAACAATTTTGTAAAAAAATTACAGGAAAGGCTTAAAAATGCAATCATATTGTTTTAAAAGTTGTTAGCTAACATAATTATTTTAAGAAAAATTTATAATTGCTATATGAAGATCATTATTTTAAGTATTTTATTATATTTTTTTAGTTTATTTTCAATAATAGTTGCAAAATACAAAACAAGCGTTTGATAGATGGATGAAGAAAAAAAAAGTAATATAATAGATGAGCTGGTATTTCAATTTTCAAGAAGTTCAGGGGCAGGCGGGCAACATGTTAATAAAACAGAAAGCCGGGTGGAGTTACGTTTCTGTATTGATACTTCCCAGTTCTTGTCAGAGAATGAAAAAGAAAAATTACGTTTCAAATTGAGAAACAAGATAAATAACAAGGGTATTCTTACCATGGTTTCACAGGTTTCAAGAAGCCAGCTGTACAATAAAAAAGATGTAATTGCAAAATTCTATAAGTTGTTACAGCAGTCTCTTATTTCAGAAAAAAGACGTGTTCAAACCCATCCCTCAAAAAGGTCTATTGAAAAAAGACTAGAGCATAAAAAAAGATTGTCACAGAAGAAACAACATCGAAAAAAAGTCGATTGTTAGTTCCATTTGGTTTTTGTTCGCCAAATCAATAAAAATATAAACGATAGTAGAAAAAAGAATTATATCAAAGAATCCTAGCCTGTATAATTCATAAATTGTTCTATTCCGAATGAAAACTGCTACAATAAAAGGAAATGCTTGAATTTTCAGACTTTACAATAGTTCACTATTATTACTCCCTGAAAATCCTGCGCTTCCCTTTTCTCATTGAATTTTCCATTCTCACTACGAAAATTTATGAATTATACAGGCTAGGATTTGACTAAAAATTTCAATGGCTAATAACTTGCTTAGATAAAACAAAACTATTTGCTTTCAATTTCCCCGGAATTGATAATTTCATCGATTTCTCTCAAATGAAGGTTGATATGTATTATGTAATATTCAATTATTTGTTGCAGGGTAACAACATTATCTTCAAAATCAATCCATGTGTTTTGCAGGCAACTTGCATCTGTTACGGAAATTATATAGGCCATATGATAGTTCATATACCTCCAGGTTTGTGTTAGTTGTTTCCAGTTGTTACTATTATGATTTTCGATAGCTATCCACAGATCATTGTCCTGCCTGTAATCAGGAAAAGTAAGAGTTTTATTATATTGAAGGCGAACAATGCGTTGATGGTTATTTGATGCAGAGTCGATCAAATGTCCCAGGATTTCCTTAATAGTACGATTTTGTTTATTTCTTTTTGTAGAAATAATTTCAGGATCAATCTTTTCAAGACCTGGATAACTTTGGTTAACCGTTTCTATTATTTGGCGGGGTATTCTTTGTAAAATATCCATATTCATTTTTCTTCAAAATTATGTGTTTTCTATTCTTCAAAAAAGAGAAAAAAATTCATCATATTCATGAAAAATATTCATGTAAGAATTGAAATATAATTAGTAATTTTGATGAAAAAATGGAAATACGACATTTACTTATGATTAAATCATTGGTTGAATATGGTAGCCTGACTAAAGCTGCCGATCAACTTTTTTTAACACAAAGTGCCCTTAGCCATCAACTTAAGGAACTGGAAAAAGAATTGAATGTTAAGATTGTTGACCGTGTAGGAAAAAGGATGTTATTGACCCCATATGGACAGGAAGTATATCGCTCAGCCATAAATATTTTAAAAGAAGAAGATAAACTAATCAGGAACCTTGATCTTTTAAGCAAAGGTAAAAAGGGCCATATCACCTTAAGTACAGGATGTTACACCAGTTATCATTGGTTACCTGCTTTACTACGTGATTTTGAAAAACATTATCCTGAAATAGAAGTAAAAATTAATGTGGATGCTACGGGAAAGATTATTGAGAAACTGGAAAATGGAGAAATCGATATTGGAATAATAAATAGAAAGGAAAATGGAAGACAAATTGATTTTAATGTGCTATTTAAAGATGAAATGGTAGCTTTGGTTAGTGTAAACCATCCATGGATAAAACGGCAATATGTGGCAGCCAAGGATTTTATTTCAGAGAATTTGTTTGTTCATTCACTTCCACTGGAAACCGTTACCATAATAAGGGAAGTGCTTAAACCCAAAGGAATAGAACCTCGGAAAATTACAGAATTACCGCTCACTGAAGCTGTTATTGAGATGGTATCGAATGGTTATGGCGTAACAGTAATGGCCCGTTGGGCAGTAAAACCATATTTAGACCAAGGGAAGGTGGTACCTGTGAAAGTAAATCGAAAAGGCTTGTACAGGAACCATTATGTGGCTACAATACAAGGCATGCAAAAGCCTGTATACATGGATACCTTTTTAAAATATGTTAAAAAGAACATTTTAATGAATTAATTTACAACAAATGGCTTGCCAATTCCGCAAGATAACTTCTTTCACCTTTTACGAGGTTTACATGGGCAAAAATATCCTGTTCCCTCATTTTATCAGTTAAATAAGTAAGCCCATTGGATTTACTGTCCAGGTAAGGCGAATCAATTTGCTCGATATCCCCGGTAAATACCATTTTTGTACCTTCCCCGGCACGGGTTATAATGGTTTTTATCTCGTGTGGCGTGAGATTCTGTGCTTCATCAACGATAAAAAAAACATTTGATAAACTTCTACCTCTAATATACGCTAAAGGCGTAATAATAAGCTTTTCTGTTTTTACCATTTCCTCAATATTCTTATATTCTTTACTATCAACTTTGTATTTATTTTTAATAACACCAAGGTTATCAAAAAGGGGTTGCATATAAGGGCCAATCTTGTCTTTCACATCACCTGGCAAATAACCTAAATCTCTATTTGAAAGGGGGACAATAGGCCTTGCAAGAAAAATCTGATCATATTGTTTTCGCTGGTGTAAGGCTGCGGCCAGTGCTAAAAGTGTTTTTCCTGTTCCGGCTTTACCGGTTAAAGCTGTTAACAAAATCTCAGGATTTAGTAAAGCATGTAGGGAGAAAGTTTGTTCTGCATTTCTGGGTTCAATACCATATGCCCTTTGTTTTTCTACGCGTTCAATAATTTTTTTATGGGGATTGTAATAGGAAAGGGCGCTTGACCTTTGTCCCTTTAATATTTTATACTCATTTCCTTTTGGGGTATGAGAAAAATTAAATTCTTCATAGGGAATGCCCTCCACAGAATTATACATTTTTTTAATTACCTCAGAATCAACATTGTCAATTGTTTTAATACTTTTATAAAGTTCGTCAATGTCTACAACCTTGTCATTATAATAATCCTGTGATAAAATATCTATGGCCTTGGCCTTCATCCTCAGGTTAATATCTTTTGAGATAAAAATTACATCTTTATCCGGGTTATTAAGCTTTACATGCTCTGCAATGGCTAATATTCTGTGGTCCGGGGTGTCTTCCGGGAAAGAATCCTTTATAGCATCGGAAAATCCTTTGCCCGTTTCAATTGAAAGTTTTCCTCTCTTTTTTCCCAACGAAATGCCACCATTAAATAATTTATCGCCCGAAAGTTTATCCAATTCCCTTGTAAATTCCCTGGCATGGTAATTAATAAGGTCATTCCCTTTCTTAAATTTATCGAGCTCTTCAAGTACATGAATGGGAATAACAATGTCATTTTCCTGGAAATTATATATTGATGTAAAGTCATGAAGTATTACATTGGTATCGATCACAAAAATTTTTTTCTTTTTCTTTGCCATATTTTAAATTCTTTATTTATTATCGTATTGTTTAAATATAATAATTAATTGGATTGTTGATTTTTGAAATACATGAAAATTATAAAGATTTGATTTATGGACCATACAGAAATTATACAGCAACACATCGTTACACGACGAAGTATCAGGAGATATACAAACAGGGAAATTGAAGATTCTGTGGTTAAACAAATTATTAAAAATGGGATGTACGCCCCTTCGGCTGTTAATAAACAGCCCTGGCATTATATAATTTTTAAGGAACAACAAACTAAAATGGCCATATGTGAAGTACATCCCAATGCAAGTATGTTGAAAACCGCCAATAAGGCTATCCTGGTTTGTGGTGATACTGATTTAGCCCATGCTCCCGGTTATCTGGCATGCGATTGTTCTGCAGCCACGCAAAACATGTTGTTATCAGCACATGCATATGGCCTGGGTGGGGTTTGGATTGGTATTTATCCGCGTGAAGAAAGAATGAAAGCATTAAAGGGTATTTTTAATTTACCCGAACATATTATTCCGTTTTCAATTATTGCATTGGGTTATCCTGCTGAGAAAAAAGACATCCCTGATAGGTTTAAAGAAGAAAGGATCCATTATGAAACGTGGGAAAAAAGATAAAAAAAATATTCAATACAAGAAGGCAATTGATTATTTGCTTAGTAACCTACCAATGTATCAGCGTGAAGGAGGTATGGCCTTTAAGCCTGGTTTGGAAAACTCAATAAAATTATTGAAAGTATTAAATGATCCTCATAAGAAATTTAAAGCTATACATATTGCAGGCACCAATGGGAAGGGTTCTGTGTCGCACATGCTTTCCTCTGTGCTTATGAAACATGGATTTAAAACTGGTTTGTATACTTCACCTCATTTATTCGATTTCAGGGAACGGATCAGGGTAAATGGTAAGAAAATAAAGAAGAAATTCATTATTGAATTTGTAAAAAAAATTAAACCCGTATGTGAAGAAATTAAACCATCATTTTTTGAGTTAACAATGACCATGTCATTTGCTTATTTTGCATCGAAAAAAGTGAAATATGCTGTTGTTGAAACAGGCATGGGCGGAAGGCTTGATTCTACAAATATATTGTTGCCAATACTATCTGTAATAACCAATATTGCTAAAGAACATACACGTTATCTTGGTGATACCCTGGCCCAAATTGCAACCGAAAAGGCCGGGATCATTAAAAATGAAGTACCAGTGGTAGTAGGTGAAAGTCATGTTGAAACGAGACCTGTCTTTGAACAAACCGCAAAAGAGAAAAATGCAACATTATATTTTGCAGACCAATATTTCTTTGTAAAATTTAATAAAAAACATACGAATAAAAATTACTATACCGTTAAGAAAGAGGGCGTAAATTATATTACAGAACTAATTACTGATTTGGGTGGAAGCTACCAGGTAAAAAACCTGACGACATTGTTTACCGTTATGGATGTTTTAAACAACAATGGAATAAAATTAAAAAAAAGTAAAATATGCAAAGGATTATTACAGGTTAAAAAAGATACAGGATTATTGGGCCGTTGGGATATCATGGAAAGAAAACCGATGGTAATACTTGATACTGCACACAACGCAAATGGACTGCAAGAGCTAGCCAACCAACTTGACCAAACAAAATATAAAAAACTTTTTATTGTGTTTGGTTTAGTAAATGACAAAGATGTGGAAGAAATATACGAACATCTTCCCAAAAAAGCCTTCTATTTTTTTACCAAGGCCAACATGCCCCGGTCTATGGAAATAAACTCGTTGTACCGGGCGGCCATCTTACATTCGTTAAAAGGGGTAACTTGTGCCAATGTGAAACTTGCTTATAAACATGCAAAAGAAATGGCGAAAAAAGATGACCTGGTACTTATTACAGGAAGTAATGTTTTGGTTGGAGAGGTGTTGGAAAAAGTATATAATTTTTTTAAATAGAGCCTGTATGAACATAAGTCTATTTTAACTTTTGCACTAACTTTTGAATAACCGCACCCTGTAATATGCTCAATTAGTTCTGTATATAATAAAAAAAAATGTTTAAATTAGCAATTAATATTATTTAAACTATAAATATTGTTTAACTTAAATTTAAGATTTTATGAAAACAAAGCTACTATTTATTTTTTGCGCTGTAAGTGCAATGTCTATGTTTGCACAAATACCAACACCAGTTATCGGCCTTGATTTTGAAGATCAAATTGATGACCAGGTTGGTACGGTAACTCCAGTTGGAGAAAACTATGATTTTGAAACTGATGCTGACAGAGGAAGCACTGTTGTTTTATTTAATGGTGAAGGAAATGGAGAAAGTATTGGAAACGGTACTAACACGGATGGTACTTATGTAGATGTAACAGCAGAAGCATATAATTATGATGCATTGACCATAAATTTATGGTTTTATTGTACCACTGTTGAAACTTGGTCACGCGTTTTCACTTTTGGTACTTTTGGTGATGCTCATAATACGAAACCGGAAGTTTGGTTAAGTCCTGCTAATGGGCGGGGTGTACTTGACCCGGATGGCGGTTCAACATCTGGACAATTAGCATTTAGTGCTGGAATGTCAGATGGTGCTTTAGTTGAAATTGGAGCTGGTACCATTGAGGCTGCAACCTGGTACATGGCTACGATGACACATGATGCTGATTCCATCAAACTGTATTTAGATGGTGTGAAGATGACAAGCGCTGCCGTTGAATGGTCTCCAAAAGATTTGTATGAAAGTGAATTTGGTTTTGGTTTTGCTTATCTTGGAGTAGGCCCATGGCCGGATGAGGTATTAGATGGTAAAATTGATAATTTTACGGTTTATGATAAGGTTTTAACAGACGAAGAGATAACATCTCTTTTCGAGTGTACTGAAAATTGCGTTGTTCCTGTAGGAATTAACGACATTAGTTCTGATCAACTTGATGTATATTCATCAAATGGACGTATTTATCTTAAAAACATTGACAATCTTGATATTAATTCTGTTCAAATATATAATATGGTTGGTACAGAAGTATATCAAACCAATGAATTCAATGAAGTCCTTAGTCCTAATTTACCTTCAAGTATTTACATTGTGAAAATTCAAAGTAACAAAGGAGATTTTACTAAAAAGGTTAATATTCAATAATTATTGAATTAGAGATATTAATACAGGAGGCCGGATATATTCTGGCCTCTTTTATTTTATACCCTATGCTAAAACAGACTTTATATATTACCGCTTTAGAATTATACTAATGCGAATAATATGGTATACATATTATAATTTGAAAAGCAATTTTTATATAGGTTCCTGATAAAGTATTCGCATGTTTAAATAAACATAAATAAAGCAAACGAATTGTTGTTTAGGTTGGTTGCATTTTAAATTCTGATTTTTTATTTCCGCGCTTGGATTTTTTCTTCCAATGCAGATGTTCTTTTATTATCGGGATCCAGTCGTTTCATCTCTTCCAGGGTTTCTGTTGCCTTATCTAAGGCCCTATAGCCTACTAAATAAAGAATACCCAGATCATATAAATAATTTATGTCTTTTTTATAATCCGGATACGCCTTCAAATAATACACAATCGCATTTTTATCATTTCTTCTTAAAAGTATGTCTCCAATTATCCTGTTTGCAATTGATGTTTCTTTAATTTCAATTGAATGCAATAATTCATCGAGAGCTGTATCGTAATCACCTTTGTTATAATAATTTATTGCATATTTTATTTGGCTTTCAACCTGAAGGGGTATAAAATTAACATATAGCCTTTTGTTTTTTTGTGACAGGTACTGATATCCGGGATTTATGCTTTTTATCTCATCAAGTATTTCTTTTGATTCCTGATCATTTCCATTATGCAAATATGATTCGTAGAGCTTTGAAAGTATGATTTCATCGTATTCATGTTTTTCGTCCAGTTCAAGGGCTTTCTTAAATGCTTTAATGGCTCCCTCATATTCATCTTTATAACTAAGTATCTCACCAATTTTTAAATAGGCATAAAGGGTTTCCTGTAAGTCCAATGATTTATTCAGAAATTCTAATGCCAACGGTAAATCATTAATTTTAATCAAACAATTGGATATATCAAGATAATCTTTGACTTCAAATGGATTATATAAAATTGCAGCATAATACTCTTTGTAAGCATTTAGATAATCTTTTTCATGGGTATATTTATTCGCTAATATTTTGTGGGCTTCGTTGATTTTAAACGTAGGTGTTTTTATTACCGCCAATGCCAATGAATCAATAGTTGACAATGGTCTATACTTGTCTACATAGTCAACAACAGTTTTGTTCAACGGCTGAAAAGGCCAATAGCTTTTCAATATATTTACCCTGTGCATTCCTACAAGGCTGTCAAGATCAGTATAACCCCAATTCTTCTTATAATAAGCAGAATTTTTATAATAAACGGCATTTAACGTTTTACCAATCAATTTAGAATCGGCAATGGCATTAAAAAAGGCATCTGCCATTAAAAAATACCCTTCTATATTTGGATGTACATGTTCGGTTAACAAATTATTACCTATTATTTTGTTTGGTGAAGCTTCTTCAAAATAGCTATTTTTCATTGGCACAAGGTATGCATTCATTTGTTCAGCCAGATCATGAATGATCCCGTTTATTTCCTCGGATGCCCTAAATCGTATGCAATCTAAATCTTTTGCCAAATAAAAGTTGGTTTGCGCAGTCTTATACTCACCCCTTTTCTCATGTTCAATGGCTTTTTCATAAATTGGTATCGCAGGGGGTAAACCGTTTTTATCCGTTGAACAAAATGGCCTTATTCCCTTAATATTACTCACAACTTCACTAATAAATACAGGAATATTTTTGTTTTGGGTTTTCTCCAATATTTTGGATATATTTTTTTCATACGTTTCTAATACCCTATTATACATTTCACTTTTATAGGGTATTTCTTTATTATCGGCAATTACTTTCATTAAAGTGCCCTTGGTATTTTCATTCGCATGTTCTCCTTGAATTTTATCTCTACCAGTATTTATCACATTTCTTAATAATTGATACAACCTGAGATTTAAGAGGTCTAAATGTAAAAACCTTAACGTTCTTGAATTTATTGGTTTCTCTACAGATCCTGGCCCCAGAGCGCCATAAAACTCATTATGTCCGGCATAAATCAAGATCGCATCAGGATCTTCCTTCATAATTTCATCGATAAAATCTAGTAAGGTAAAACTGTTAATGGCGGTTATTGCAGTGTTTATCACTTCTATTTTTTTATCAGGATAAGAGTCCTGTAACCTTTTAGCCAGTATTTTAGTAAACATTACGTTTTCTTCATACGGAAAACCAAATACCGTTGAACTGCCCAATACAAAAATCCTGAAACCATTATCCGGTTTCTCCTTTAAAAAAATATCATGGTGCGGCGCTGTATTTGGTAATTTTGAAAAATATTTTTTTCCGATTACCGGGTTAACAATTTTGTATTCTGACAATTCTTTTCCCGGAAAGTCTACAAATAAACTTAGGTTATCTCCGTATTTAAAAATTCGTAAGGTCAACTCAATTATTACTAAAAAAATGAATGGTAATAAAACCAGTATTATTGAGAAAATCAGCTTTTTTCTTTTGTTATGTTCGGAACCAGAGATGCGTTTAATTCCTTTCATGGCATAATTTTAATAATTCAAGTTTTAAATATTTAGTGCATCAAATCATAAATAACCATGCATAATTTTGCACCTTTTCCCCTTTCTGCCGTATTACGATTTTTAACCGTAGCTATGGCTATGCTTTGCAAATCGTGCCTTGCATAAAGAAAAAAATGAAGCAAAATATAAAGCATGTTATTTATGATTTGATGCACTAGTCATTTTGAAGCAATTATACTTAATTTAAAAATGTTTGCAAATTATTATTAAGAAAATAAAGAGCAGTTTGTTTTTAACCCTTTTTTTTCCCAAAATTATTTTACTTAATCCTTGAAAATTTCTATGAAAGTTTGATCTATAAGTACCCGGGGCGAGACTTGAATCTACCTGTCGGCAGACAGGCCCGCACTTAACCCAAGATCTGTCCTGATTTTCCTTAATTTTTCTTTACCTACTCCGGATTTATAATATTTCTCACGCGTTCTTGCCTCTATGCGAGTTGGGTAACTTACTGAATATAGTAATTGAAAAGGGCTATATGGCTTGGTCGTTTTATTGTAACCCAAATTATGTTTCAATATCCTCCTTTCCAGGCTACCTGTAATGCCAACATAAACATAATTCCTTTTTATGCTTGACAGGACATAGACAAAATACATATTTTCAATTTTAGATCTTAAAATAAA
>JBNLCS010000512.1:0-3577 GCA_050303935.1 Bacteroidales bacterium | reverse complement strand
TGTTTGTACCGAAAACAATAATATATGTCGCTGCATCGTTTATTATATGGCGAATACTTGATATTACAAAACCTTTTCCTGAAAGATTTTGGAAAATAGCAGATTGGGTAGCTCAAAAACCTCATTTTTCTTTTGAACATTTTCGTTTTAAGAAAAGAGATAAATATTTACAGGATTTATGCGATATATACAATGAAGCCTGGTCTGATTTTAAGAAAGATTTTACACCGCTTACTTTTAAAGATGTTTACGATGCATTTGAGCCTGCAAAAGCTATAATTGATGAACGGTTGGTGTGGTTTGCTTATCATGACGGCAAACCAATTGGCTTTTTTATTATGTATCCGGATGTTTACCAGATTTTTAAGCTTTTTAATGGAAAAATGAATTTTAAAAATATCATCCGGTTTTTATATCTCAGAAAAAGAAAAAAAATAACACGGATCAGGACCCTTATTGCCGGAATTGTCCCGAAATTCCAAAATTCCGGAATTGAATCTGCCATTTTAAGTAAATACCGCGATGTAGTTTTGAAAGATAAAAAATATAAACATTATAAAGAGATTGATCTTTCATGGGTTGGAGACTTCAACCCGCGTATGCAGGCTATATATCAAAAAACCGGGGCCCAATGGGCCAAAACACATTACACCTATAGGTATTTATTTGACCGGGATAAAAAATTCGAACGTTTTATGCCGGAAGCAGTTCAATTGCTGGGAGATCCTTGTGATTAATGACAAGTGCAATGCTCCATTTTGTTTCCAGGTCCAAGTTTAGGGCTTATGTATTTAATCCCAAGGTTCATGCCCCGCAGGATAAACAATAATCCAAGGGTTATAACAAAAACAGGCAATGCTTTTCGATAGTATAACCTGAATTTAAACCCGCCAAGGCTTCCTAACATTGGTAATGCTACCATGAGTGGAATGGTGCCCAATCCAAATAAAACCATATAAATGCTTCCGGTAGCTATGCTTCCTGATGCAAGCGATTTGGCAACAGCAGCATATACCAGGCCGCATGGTAAAAGTCCGTTAATTATGCCAGTTGGTAACAACGTTAAAAGTGAACGTTTATTCAGGTATCCTGAAAGTTTGTTTTTAACAAAATTGCTAATTGGAGAAAACATTCTTTCAAGTGGTTTGATCCTTTTAAATAAAAGAGGGAACAACACGGTTAATATCATCAGGGTCCCTAGTATTATTGAAACGGCCTGTTGTACCCCTGCCATGGCCAACCCCAAACCAAATAAACCGAACAAAGCACCAATTATACCATATGTGACCACCCTGCCCAGGTTATATATAAGCACGCCAATGAACCGTGTCAATAAATTTTTGGAAAATGGTATGGTAAGGGCAATGGGGCCACACATTCCCAAACAGTGTAAACTTCCGATAAGTCCAATTAAAAAAGCTTCAACCATTATTCAATATAAATATCTGATTTAATTTTATAATCTTCACCTAAATATTCTAAATCAACGGTAATTTTATACAAGCCATTATGTAAATCACTTACCGGAAAAGAGAGTATATTCTTTTTGTCTGGCTTTAACAAATATAGTTTATCACCTTTTTTATCCGATGGTTTATAAAAATGAACACTGCCCTTGATAGAATCCTGTATAAGTGCTAATGGTAATTGAATTAATACTTGGTTACCTTTTTGTTCAAAAGTCATTTCTTTTTTTAATGTTGCCGCATTTCTTAATGCATTTATTTCATCTTGGTATTTAAGCTCTTTTTCGTAATAATCTTCAGTTACCAGTTCAATTCTTTCACCTGATACCCGAATAATCATTATTGCTATCGCAGAAACAAAAATGATAATAAATATTGTAATGCCGGTTCCCCAGTTAAATTTCACATCTCATAATTTAAGGTGATAAAAATGTTGTTTCTTTTGTATCTATTAAAACATCATTGGCATAAATACCAATTTTAATTTTTTGGCTTGACGAAATAATTTCTTCTTTGGGTATATTAACGGTTATAACGCCGGTATGTTTTTCTAATGGTTTAATGATAAGCTCATTGCCGATAATTTTTACTTCACCTTTGTTCGATAATAATTTAAAAGAAACAGGTATTTCGTTTTTTGAGTTATTTATTATACGAAGATTATACATGTTTTTATAACCTCCATTTTCATTATTAAAATAGAGTGTTCCGGGAACCCGTAAAATGGTTGTCGAGAAATCGTTCCTTGAAAAAACTACTGCCATAAAAAGGGCCATAAGGGCCAATAACACAAATGAATAAAGTGTCATACGAACCGTAAACCGGAATTTTTCATTATTTTCAATCCCTTTTTCTGAAGCATATCGGATTAGCCCTCGAGGATATTTAAAGCGGTCCATTACATTATTACATGCGTCAATACAGGCCGTACAGTTTACGCACTCTAATTGGGTGCCATTTCTTATATCAATGCCTGTTGGACAAACAGCCACACAGCTGTTACAATCAACACAATGTCCCTTGCCAACTTTTTTACGTTCTTCATGCTTTTTATAAAGAGCCCTTGGTTCCCCTCTTTTATAATCGTATGCAACAACGATCGAATTCTGGTCAAGAAGTGCCCCTTGAAGCCTACCGTATGGACAAATAAGTGTGCAGGCCTGCTCGCGTAACCACGAAAAATTTGCAAAAACAGCAAAAGATAGTACCATTACTGCTGAAAATGTGCCCGAATTTTCTATAGGTCCTTCCTGAATCATGGTAAATAATTGTTCTTTATCAACAAGATACATCAATATGTAATTGCCAATAACCAATGATAAAGCAATAAATATGATATTTTTAATAACTTTTCTAAAAGCAAGTGAAGCTGACAAGGCTTCGTTATTTACTTTTTTTTGCCTTGCCCCGTCACCTTCAAGCCAGAATTCTATTCTTCTGAAAATAAGTTCCATAAATATAGTTTGCGGACATGCCCAACCGCACCACACTCTTCCATAAATTATTGTAAACAACACGATAAAAACAAAAAAAATCAACATTGCCAATCCAAACAGAATGAAATCTTGCGGATAAAAAACCTGACTAAGAATAACAAATTTTCGGTTAATGAAATCAAACAGGAACAACGGTTCACCATTGAATGAGATAAGGGGTGAAAGTAAAAATACAGTAAGCAGAAGAATGCTTACCAGATAACGATATTTTAGATATTTGCCTGATGGTTTTTTAGCAAATATCCACTTTCTTTTTCCCTGTTCATCCAGGGTAGCTACACGGTCCCTGAATGAATTTGTTGTTCCTTCCTGCATAAAATTTATTCTCTTACATAAAGTTCGCCTTGTGGCGGTTTCGGATTTGGTGGATTGGTACCCTGGAGGTTCCAAACGTGGGAAGCAACTTGTTCAATTGATTTTCTTGGAATTATGACTTTCCATGATTGCATTCCCTTTAATGGTACCCCATCACTAATAAGTTTAACAATATCTTTGTACGAACCGCCATGGATCCAATATTGGTCGGTTAAATTTGGGCCTACGTTACCCCGCCCGTCATGAACATGGCATTCCTTACAATGCAGCGAAAATAAGTTCGCGCCAGCCTGGAGATCT
>JBNLCS010000511.1:0-2903 GCA_050303935.1 Bacteroidales bacterium | reverse complement strand
ACAAGGGGAACCCCAACAATGCCTGGAAAGGAAAGTAATTGCCGTAACAGGAGCATTGAAGAAAACCTGAACATGTTTAACAGGATGAAAAACGGGGAGTTTGCTGATGGAACGCGTGTTTTAAGGGCTAAAATTGATATGTCGTCACCCAATATGCATATGCGCGACCCTGTTTTATATAGAATAAAACATGCCCATCATCATCGCACCGGTGATAAATGGTGTATTTACCCCATGTATGATTTTGCACACGGGCAAAGTGACTATATTGAAAAAATTACACACTCATTTTGCACATTAGAATTTGAAGTACACCGCCCTTTATATGACTGGTGCCTGGACCATATTGCAGAAGAGGGGTACAGGCCAAGGCAATATGAATTTGCCAGGTTAAACCTAAACTATACGGTAATGAGCAAACGCTTATTACTTCAATTAGTGAAAGAAAAATATGTGAATGGATGGGATGATCCACGTATGCCAACCATATCTGGTTTACGTAGAAGAGGATACACCCCCGACTCGATCAGGTTGTTTGCTGATAAAGTAGGTGTTGCCAAGCGGGAAAATGTGATTGACATGGCATTACTGGAATATTGCATACGGGAAGACCTTAATAAGAAGGCGCAACGCGTAATGGGTGTATTAAACCCTATAAAAGTGGTTATTACAAATTATCCTGATGATCATACAGAAGAGATGGATGCCGTGAACAATCCCGAGGATGAAAGTATGGGAAAGCGAAAGGTGCCTTTCTCAAAAATAATCTATATTGAAAAAGATGACTTTATGGAAGACCCTCCCAAAAAATTCTTTCGTTTGGGACCAGGACGCGAAGTACGATTACGATATGCATATTTTATAACCTGTAATGATTTTGTAAAGGATGAAAATGGCGAAATCACCGAAATCCATTGTACGTATGATCCTGAAACAAAAGGGGGGAATGCCCCTGATGGCCGTAAAGTAAAGGCTACGCTGCATTGGGTATCTGAAAAACATGCAGTAAAAAGTGAAATTAGATTATACGACAGGTTGTTTAATAAAGAAAACCCTTACGAAGTGGAAGACTGTGAACCGTTTACCACAAACATAAATCCGGATTCCTTAAAAATAGCGGAGGGTTATCTTGAACCATTCATAAAAAGTGCCAAGCCCGGTGAAAAATTCCAATTTGAACGTCTTGGTTACTTCTGCCTGGACCCGGATAGCACTTCTGAAAAACCAGTATTCAACCGTACTGTAACGTTAAGGGATTCATGGGCAAAAATATCTGGTAAAAAATAAAATTAATTTGTTATTTTTGCAGCAAATTACAGCCTCCTGGTGTAATGGTAGCACAGCAGATTCTGGTTCTGTATGTCTGGGTTCGAATCCTAGGGAGGCTGCAAAGACCGGTTAAATCAACCGGTCTTTTTTATAGTACGTTATACTTTCTTTACACTCCTATATCTCTAAAATTTCCCGTATTTTTTTTCCGTAGTTCCTGCTTGAAATTAATTTTGTCCTGCTAATATCATTCATAATAAATACATACTTTCCACTGAAATATTTTTGTACTTCCCGTATTTCATTTGCATTTAAGATAATGCTCCTATGGATTCTCAAAAAATATGCAGGCAATTTATTTTCTATATATTTCAGGCTCTGTTCCATTAAATGTTTTTTACCATTCCGGGTGAAAACTTCCAAAAATTTTTCAGATGCCATTATAAATGAAACATCCTGTAATTTAACAAAAATAACTTTTCCCTTTCCTTTAATTGGAAGCACTGTAGTTTCTCGTAAATTTTTTGAGTTTAATATATCTTTAATGGTTTCTATTAGCAGTGCCTTATCAGGAAACACATTTAGTGAGTGGATTTTATCCAGTGTAATATCCAGTCTTTCCTTTTCCACAGGTTTAACCAGGTAGTCGATACTGGATGTTTCAAATGCCTGTAAAGCGAAATCATCATAAGCCGTACAAAATACAACAGCTGGCAGGTGATTTATTTTTTCAATAACCTCGAATCCATTGAAGCCTGGCATTTTAATATCAAGAAAAACCAAGTCAGGTTTTATGCTGTCTATTTTTTCCACCGCCTCTTTTCCATTTGTCGCTTCGCCAACAAATACTATTTCTTTATAGCCTGATAACAGTGATTTTAACCGCTTTCTGGCCAATTCTTCATCATCAATTATAAGCGTGCGCAGGTTCATATTAGTTAGCTTTTTTAATAGTATAAGGGATTGTTAAAATGATAGCCTTTTCAGGTTGTTTAATAATATCAATTGTAGCCTCTCCTTTATAATACAACTGCAATTTATCATAAATACTTTGCAAACCATAACCATAAAGGGGTTCTTCAGGGAAATCATTACCATTATCGCTCACTTGTATTTTTATCTTATTGATTTCCTTTTTAATCATTATTGTTAGCTTTCCTTTATCCATGATACTGCTTACCCCATGTTTAATAGCATTTTCAGCTAACGGTTGTATAATAAACCGGGGAATGGGAATTTCCAATAAATCATTTTCACAATAGATACTGAATTCAAGTTTGTCACCAAACCTTATTTTTTCTATTTCCAGGTAGGTTTCCACAATTTCCAGTTCATCTTTAATTTTAATAAATTCTTCGTTGTTCCTGTTTATGGCAAATCGGAAAAATTTAGACAATGCCATTGCCATTTTTTCAGTTTTTTCGGGAGAAATGCCTGCGAGGCTTGCAATAGAATTTAATGAATTATATAAAAAATGTGGGTTGATTCGGGAATGGATGGCTTGTAGTTCAGATTGTTGTTGTACGGCTTTTAGTTGTGCTAACTCTAAATCTTTTTCCTTAACAGCGTTTTCAACAAGGAAGTTATGAAACATAAATACTGCCCTTGACCCCAGTAAAAGAAATATAAATATT
>JBNLCS010000510.1:0-7406 GCA_050303935.1 Bacteroidales bacterium | reverse complement strand
GTTGATAAAGGTTGCAAAGGTAAAATTTTTAGAATTATTTCGATATTTTTTGGAGGATTAATCTGTGTTACGGCGATGTATTTTCTTTATGTCAGTAATTTTGATACCATTAAAGAAAAAAAGCTGGCTCAAAAAAACATAGAACTGGTTGAAAAATACGAGGCCTTAAATAATATGTTTTCTGATTTAGAAGACGAATTACATGAAATAGGCTCAAAAGATGACAAAGTGTACAGGGCTGTATTAGGGAAGAAACCCCTGGGCAAAGATTTACGGAATGCCGGTACTGGTGGTACGGATAAATATGAACATTTTGAAAAATTTCAAAATTATGAAGTGCTAAAAAAGACATTTCAAAACCTGAACATTCTTCAAAATAGAATTGATATACAACAAAAGTCTTTTAATGAAGTTGCAAAAGACCTTAAAGAGAAAGAATTATTACTTGGCGGCAAACCAAGTATACAACCTGTATCAAAAAAAGACTACAGAAGAATAAGTTCTCATTATGGCTATCGGACTGACCCTGTTCATGGAAGACGTCAGTTACACCATGGCATTGATTTCGCAGGCCCCATAGGCATTCAAGTGTATGCCACGGGTGATGGGGTTGTTTACCGTGCCGGATATAATAAGCATGGTTACGGCAACGAAGTTATTATCAAACATCATGGTGGTTACATGACAAGGTATGCACACATGAGCAAAATACTTGTAAAAGAAGGTCAAAAAGTAAAACGCGGGTCTGCAATAGGAAAATTAGGAAATACAGGTAAATCTACAGGCCCTCACCTTCATTATGAAGTAATTGAAAACGGCCGGACTGAAAATCCAAAAAAATACTTTTTTAATAACTTAAGTGTTGAAGAGTTCGAACAAATTGTTAAATTTAGCCAGGAAAATTAGACTTAAATGAAATGATATGCCCGGCATAAAATACAAATTCAATCCAGAAACACTTAAGTATGAATCAATTAAGAGAACTCCTCTAAAAATAGTCAGTTATATATTTTTAATTATTATTTCGTTGTTAACAGTTTCTGTAATTGCTTATTTTTTGGTTTTTCAAAATTTTTTTGATACCCCTGATGAAAAAATGTACAAAAGGGAATATAGTCAGTTACTTCTACAATACAACAATTTAAATAAAGAAATTCTAAATTTAAATGGAGAACTCAGTCAATTAAAAGACAGGGACGGTAAAATTTACAGGTCTATTTTAGGTGCAAAACCCCTATCAGACGAAATATGGGAAGCCGGATTTGGAGGAAGTGATAAATACAAAAATCTTGAACAATATAAAGATGCCCAAATACTTATTGAAACCAATAAGAAACTGGATAAGTTAAAAAACCAGATAAAAATACAAAAACAATCATATAGTGAAATTTTAGGTATGGCCAGGGAAAATGAAAATAAAATGAGATCAATCCCGGCCATTCAACCAATAGCAAATGATGATTTAAAACGATTTGCTTCCGGTTGGGGCCCAAGGATACATCCAATTTACAACATTGAAAAATTTCATTATGGTATTGATTTTACTGCCGATGAAGGAACTGAAGTTTATGCCACAGGAGATGGGAAAGTAGAAGATGCAAGAAAATCGCAAACATATGGTAATGTTATCACGCTTAGCCACGGTCATGGAATTAAAACGTTGTATGCACATTTAAGTGAATTTAAAGTTAAAAGGGGCCAAAAGGTAAAAAGAGGTGAGGTAATTGGGTATGTTGGAAATACCGGCTTATCCGCAGGGCCACATTTACATTATGAGGTAATGTTAAAGGGTAAAAAAGTTAATCCTATTAACTACTTTTTCAACGATTTGAGTCCTGATGAGTACAACACGATGATAAAACTATCTGCCAACGCAAAAAGGTCACTTGATTAGTTACCTTTTGCCACATTCAATTTTCTGAAATTGTTTAATTTTCCTCTTTTAAATAACCTTATTTTAGTTACCTTTAAATAACAGGCATCATAAAAAGAGATTGAAATGAGAAGAACAATTTTTGTATTGATAATTATTTTTTTTAGTATTTATACGATTTATGGGAAAGACACGATATCTATAATAGGGGTTGGTGACATTATGCTTGGTACTGATTACCCCTCAAAAAATTATCTTCCCCAAGGCAACTCATGTGAAAAAGGACTTGAATATGTAAAACACATTCTACAAGATGCTACAATTACATTTGGAAACCTGGAAGGTACCTTGGCCGGTGAAAAAGGAACGCCAAAACATTGCAAAGACACTACTCAATGTTACGTCTTCCGTATGCCCCAATATTTCATTGATTGTTTGAAGGAGAGTGGTTTTGATATATTAAGCACTGCAAATAACCACTCGAATGATTTTGGTGCCGAAGGAAGAACAGAAACAATTAAGGTAATTAATGAATCCGGAATTGAACATGCCGGTTATCTGGAGAAACCCTATGTAATTTTTAAAAAAGACAGCACCACTTACGGTTTTTGCGCATTTGCTCCAAACAAAGGCACATCTGATTCAAAAAATTATACTAAGGTTAAATCTATAATTGGAAAACTTGAGGCTACTTGTGATATTGTAATTGTTTCTATACATACCGGAGCAGAAGGCGCCCAACATCAGCGTTTACCCAAAACCGATGAAGTATATTTAGGTTATAACAGGGGAAACATATATGAATTTGCCCATATTGCAGTGGATGCGGGCGCAGATATAGTTTTTGGGCATGGCCCTCATGTGACCAGGGCCATTGAATTATACAAAAACAGGATAATAGCTTATAGCCTTGGAAACTTTAGTACATATGCAAGGTTCAATCTTAAGGGACCAAATGGCATAGCCCCCATATTAAAAGTGTATATGAATAGTAACGGGGAATTTATTAATGGAAAAATAATCCCGGTTTATCAATATGGTGAAGGTATTACTAAACCTGACCCACAAAAAAGGGTTATTCACAAATTAATTGAGCTTACATCTGTTGATTTTCCAGATACAAAAATAAGCATTGATAATGAAGGGAATATAACCAAAAAAGAATAATGAAAAGAATATTTTTTTTATTAGTAATTATTTATGTTTTCGTTAATATAAACTCCCAGTTCAAAAATGATTCAATCCAATTAATCAATCCAACTTTCCTTGGGAATAATCAGAGAAATTATTACGGAAATTTACTTCCCGACACATTGGAGGTAATTTGGAAACTTTATCTCGGGGAAGGGGAAACTGTTATCTCAAGAAAACTGGGATCAAGGATGTGGAAAGGGGCAGGCTGGACTGGCCAACCTTTAATGGTAAAAGAAAATGGCAAACTCTATTTAATTCAAGGTGCCTACGACCACCATTTAAAAAAGATTGATGCAGAAACAGGAAAAATTGTTTGGCAATATAAATTTGATGATGTAATTAAAGGCACAGGAACAATCTGGAAAAACACCAACGATGTAAGACTTGAAGAAAAGTATATTATTTTACAAGGCAGCAGGCTTGGTGTAGGCAATTATCTGGACACAAAACATATCCCAAGTTACAGGGGGATTTCGTTACAATCCGGAAAAGAACTATGGCGTTTAGATGTAAAATGGACTGATAGTTATAGCCGGGATGTTGACGGATCTGCTTTAATAATTGATTCACTTGCATATATTGGCCTGGAGAATTCATTGTTTACAATTCTGGACCCCAACCCGGAACACGCAGATACAATTAACAAAATGATACAACCTAGTATTATTAAAGAACATAAACTATACACAACAGAAGACGTTCTTAGCCATAAAAATAATATAGTAACAGAATCATCACCTTCATTACTCGGGGACCACATTTATGTTGCATCTGGTTCAGGACATGTTTATGGCTATAATTTGAATACAGATACACTCGACTGGGATTTTTTCATAGGATCGGATATTGATGGAAGTGCAATAATAACTAATGACAGTTGCATAATTTCTACGATCGAAAAACAATATATAAAAGGCCATGGAGGTGTATTAAAAATTGACCCAACAAAGCCCGCCAGTGAAGCACTGGAATGGTTTTTCCCAGTGAAAGACACAAGTTATAATGGCTGGCTAGGAGGGATTATTGGTTCGGCAGCAATAAATGATTCTTATATAAAAAATAATGACTCTATTCCGCCATTAGCAGCATTTACCGCCCTTGACGGGTATTTTTATGTTATAAAACATACCGGTATCATAAAAGATTCTCTATTGTTAAGTTTCGATAGTATTAAATATGTAAACACACCTGAACTGGTTTATAAAACATACATTGGACCATCTATTTCCACCCCAATTTTCATAAATAACAGGATCTTGGCTTGCAGTTATAATGGTATTTTTTTATTTGAGTTTGATAAACATCTAAATTTTGAAACAATAAGTAAAAAATTATACATGATTGAATCAACCCCTTTTTGTTATAATCAAAGGGTTTATATTGCCTCGCGAAATGGCTATCTTTATTGCTTAGGTCGAAAAGACTGATCAGTTGTTAATTAGATATTTTTTTGTTAAATTAGAAATTACGATATTTACAATTAATATTCAAGGGTTAGTAATTTACATTTGGCATGCCGTACAAAGAGAAAAAAGTAGAAAAGCTGTATTACTCAATAGGGGAAGTAGCTGAAATGTTCAATGTTAACACTTCGCTTATCCGGTTTTGGGAAAAAGAATTTGACATTATTAAGCCAAAAAAAAATAAAAAAGGAAACCGTTTTTTTACCAAATCGGATATTGAAAATTTTAATCTCATTTTTCATCTTGTTAAAGAGCGGGGAATGACTTTGAGAGGGGCTAAACTTAAACTAAAAGAAAACAAGGAAGATACTTTAAATAATTTCGAAGTTATAAAGTCGTTAAAAGAAATCAGGGCTCTATTACTGGACATAAAAGATATATTGTAACATCCACCTTTCTTTCCCCTTTCAATAAAATTTTATGTTTACCTTAATACGCTATACATTTTTGTGCTGTGGAAATATCTGATCGTAATTACCCCCCCTTGGTTAATAAACACCATAATCCTTTTAAAATGCGCAAAATATTCTTTATTATTGTATACAGACTTGTGCAATAAAACTGAGATAAATTTTTGATGGACCTTCATTGATTGATTTGATGCATTACATAATCATTTCCATAAAAAATGATTAAAAATGAAACATTTAAACTAATTTAAACATATGAAAATCAAAGACATTGTTCACCACATTAATGAATTTGCCCCTCCGGCCCTTCAAGAATCATATGATAATGCCGGTTTAATCATTGGAAATAATGAAGACGAGGCCAATTCAGTATTAATAACCCTTGATATAACAGAAGAAGTCATAAATGAAGCCATAAAAAACAAAGATGGGTTAATCATTGCCCATCACCCTATTATTTTTTCAGGAATAAAAAAACTTAATGGCAACAACTATGTTGAAAGATGCATCATTAAAGCAATTCAGAACAATATTGCAATATATGCCGCCCACACCAATATAGATGCTATTGAACAAGGGGTCAACCACAAAATATGCGAGAAACTAGGTGTTACCGGCTTACGTATCCTAAAAGGGAAAAATGACCTACTATATAAACTTGTAACTTTTATCCCGATTGATTATTTAAAAAAGGTAAGCGATGCTATATTTTCTGCTGGAGGGGGCAAAATAGGTAATTACGATTCATGCAGTTTCAACCTGGAAGGTACGGGAACTTTTAAGGCCGGAGAAGATACACATCCATTTGTTGGGGAAAAGGGAAATATTCACGAGGAAAAAGAAGTTCGATTTGAAACTGTACTCCCATTATATCTTGAAAAGAAAGTAGTATCCGCAATGCTCGAGGCACACCCATATGAAGAAGTAGCCTACGACCTGTATCCACTAAAAAACAGCTTGAACACAGTTGGAAGCGGTATGATTGGTGAATTAAAAACTCCAGTTATGGAAAAAGATTTCCTTGATACAATTAAAAAAACATTTAAATGCAAATGTATCAGGCACACAAAACTACGAAATAAAAAAATTAAAACTGTTGCTGTTTGTGGTGGAAGTGGTAGTTTCTTATTAAGTGATGCCATAAAACAGCAAGCTGATATATTTATAAGTGCGGATTTTAAATATCACCAGTTTTTTGATGCCGAAGGCAAAATTGTGATTGCCGATATAGGTCATTTTGAAAGTGAACAGTTTACTACTGAAATATTTTATGATGTACTTACAAAAAAAATAACTAATTTTGCCATTCATTTTTCAGAAGTGAATACGAATCCATTAAATTATTATTAGAAATGGCTAAAGCAAGTACAAAAGTAACAGACACTACAGAAATAACAATTGAAGAAAAACTTCGTGCCTTATATGAATTACAATTGGTTGATTCAGAGATAGACAAAATACAGACTTTACGAGGGGAACTCCCATTGGAAGTTCAGGATCTTGAAGATGAAATTGCAGGATTGGAAACCAGAATAAATAACCTGAAACAGGAAGTTAAGAACATAGACAAAGCCATAGCGGGTAAACAAACTGAAATATCAAATTCTAAATCGCTAATTAAAAAATACGAAGAACAACAAAATAATGTAAGAAATAACCGTGAATTTGATTCTCTGTCAAAAGAAATTGAATTTCAGAAACTTGAAATAGAATTAAGTGAAAAAAGGATAAAAGAATTTAACAATGCCGCCAAAGAAAAAAATGAACTGATAGAGGAATCATCTAAGAAGCTTGATGACAGAATGGTTGATTTGAAGAACAAAAAGAATGAATTGGATGATATAACCTCTGAAACCAGAAAAGAAGAAAACGATCTTAGTAAAAAATCCCAAAAAATTGAATCGGTTATTGAAGAAAGATTAATTACCGCTTACAAAAGAATAAGGAAAAACGCAAGAAACGGTTTAGCAGTAGTAACTATTGAAAGAGATGCATGTGGTGGGTGTTTTAACAACATTCCTCCTCAGAGACAACTTGACATTAAGTCACGTAAAAAAATTATAGTTTGTGAATACTGTGGAAGGATCTTGGTAGATGATGAAATTATATAAATTTAGTTGTTGCTTTATTTATTTTACAATGAAAGGATTTTCCGGGATATCTTTCAAATGACTTTTGGTGTCATCATAAAATATTTTCATCTGATTTTTATCGGTATCAGGTATTGATCGTTTTCCCAAACCTTTATCAAAGGCATTAGCAGGTATAATAGTGAACCTTTGTTTGCCATTGCTAAAAGGCTTATACACCCATACAGGTAAGTAATCAAACTGTTTTATCTTAACACCTGAAACAGTTTTTTCAATTTCCATATTAAAAATAATACCTCCATCTGTATATCTTTTTCTTTGATTTGAAATAAAGTTGCCCAATGAATACACTGCAATATTAAAATTTGTACTGTCT
>JBNLCS010000509.1:0-4316 GCA_050303935.1 Bacteroidales bacterium | reverse complement strand
GAGATAAAAAGATAAAGTTTAGAAAAATTATTCCGCGTTCTCCCGGGCTTCCAATATTTCATTCCATCGCCTAACAAATAAAAGATATTTCCTATCCGTTGATACAATAATATTATAAGGTGTTTTAATGCCCTTAATTTTGCTCTTTCTATCCTTATTTTTCATATTTCGTACCATGCCAACAAACGTTTTATTAGATGAAAGAACCTGCATCACACCACGGGTATATCCAAAATAATACCAATTTCGTTCATCTATCTGAAGGTAAATATCCATCATATCCCCACTTCTTTTTCGGTTTATTTCAATAAAACCGTCAACATATTTGTTTATTTGGCGATCACCAATATTTCCAATCCCAATTTTACCTACCGACTGATATGAACGTGAATCATGGTCCCATACAAAGCTAACATCATTTATGAACAGGGTATGTTTCAGCTCATCTGGCAATTTCTCAACCACACCATATAAACTTAATTCTTCAAGGTAATTGCTGGTTATTTCTTTACCTACCAATTCATTATAATTCTTAATTATTTTGTTTGAATTTATATCTACGGGTGTTGTTCCCGGCAAACTATCCAAATCTTTTGCCGAGAGGGCTAATATTTCTGGTGGAATATGAAAATCTATAGCCAGCATAATATTTAGTTTCAAGCTATTATCAATTACATTATGTCGTGAATTCCCAACACTTTTAAGCATAACCTGTCCAAGATCAATATTCAGGTCAACTTTTCCTTCACCATATAGTTCGCAATCATCCCTACTGAAAGAAAGATAATTACCGGGTATTGAAAAATCCTTAATTTTTTCAGATGAAGATATTTTATACCTGCTTCCCTCTTTATCATAATAAATATATCCATCTGCGGTAACGATACTTTCATCACTGTAATTTTGCCAAACTGTAAATAAAGCAGGATAAACAAAAATTGAATCTTGCCGCATGCGTGAACCATTGAAAATATACCTGCCATTTATATCTTTCAGGCTTTTTGACAACGGAATGTAAAGGCTATCCGGGTTCAAATCCTTTTCAAATACAAACCAACGCGGCGGGAGTGTTTCACAGTTATGCACCACCCTGGCTGCACCATCATATGTTAGAAACTTCTGAGGGGCATACAAATTCACTTTCCCCTGGTATTCAAAATAAGGACTAAGTTTAAATTCCTGGAATTCCGGGATACTTCCATTGGCATAAGTCCTCAATGAATCATCAACACCTACTAACTCGAATGTTATTACCTGTACTTGCTCATTTTCATCAACATAATCATATTTTGCCATTCCCTCATATTTCTTGCTGCTACTCACGGCAATACTTGCCGAATGAAGTAAGTGATATTCATTTAAAGTATCTGCCATAATTTGAGCATTCACCAACCGTCTCATATCACCCCACGATTCAATGGTTACTTTACCTTCATCGGGATAAATAAATGCATCGGCAACCCTAAAGTATTTCACATCCTCAGCATTTATCAGGTTCCTGGTATAATCAAACCTGGCTATAGGCGACTTAAATTGAAGTGAATCCTGTTTTACATCTGTTGAAATATAGTTGGCCCCAAATGGTTTATCTTCGTCACCAGGTTCAGTATCGGTCTTTAAAAACTCTATTTGTTGCCCTTTCATTAACCAGGCATACCTATCAACATTCGTTATATATTTATTTTCAGGAAATTTTATACTTGCCAGGTCCTTGACTGGTTTAAATTCACCTTTTTTTTGTTTATAGTCTATGTGCGCATCAACACTATCCGATTCAACCGCGATACCTTTTAAGGCAGATCTTAAAACAAAGTCAGCATTTTGTGCATCAAAATCATCAGCCTTAAAACTAAATGACTGTGAATTTAATGTGGCCCTTTTCATATCCATTAAACCACTTCCTTTTAAGCCTTCAGGTTTTAGAAGTATTTCCCCTGCCAGTGTTGTTGAGTCATTGTAAATAATAAATGGCCCTTCTTGTTGATATGTTTTCCATAAATCATTGTAGGGTTCCCAATGAATATAATTTTCCAATGACTTGACCATAGGAAATTGTGTGCCTTGAATTTGTTTGGTTATCCCAAATTCCTGGGCATGGGTGTTCATAGAATCGGGAAGAAAGATAAAATCATTAGATTTTGTTTCAGAAGTTAAATATTTTAGTTTACCGTCACCCCGTAAACCCGCGTTGCTCAAATGTATTAAATCGTAATAGGATCCTTTACCCTTGTACACAGCCTTGCCACTATCCCCGGTATTATGTTTGAACCCCAGTGAATTATCAGCTTGTATGGTTAAGGTTTCATCAAAAACGGGAAAGATATCTGCCGAATAAAACGTCCCGTCAAATTTAAGTCCGTGTTTTTGGAAGTTATCGAGGCTGTCAATTTCAAAAGGTTCCATATTAAAATAAAATTCCCTTGCGTCATAAACCCCATTTTGAATAGTTGCATCATCATAGTAAACATATGACCATTCATTGCTTTTAAAAATGGGATACTGTGCGTAATGTTCCCTGCCAGATTTATTATTAGGATCATCAATTAAAATTTTTCCTGTAACATGCTCAATCATGTTATCGACATTACCAATAACATCAAATCCAAACCCATCCTTTTTGCCTGTTAAATACCTGATATTTATAGAATCGATGTTCTGAAGGTTTATAAGAAAAGAATCATAACTAAAATAGAAATTATTTCCCCAAAAAGTGAATAACCCTGCTTCTACCTTACCATCAAACTGGAAACTTCTATTCCTTTTCATTACAATACGATTACCGGTTGGAAAAATATTTACATTCTGAGAATCACTTATAAATACCCGGGGCATTCCATTGATGGTCATATCAAATGTTTCAAGATCGAGCATTGCATTTTCAAGAGGGGCATTCGTAACCGATTTAAAACTAATTACATCATAATCAATTTTTGAAGCACTGGCCTGTAAATATGCATAAAGTTTATCTTTAACAGTTACCTCATCTGTTTCAAAGTTATAAAATATGAAACCCAACAGAGACATTCTCATTAGCATTTGTTTCACCTGGTGTAATGGCAACCGTAAAAAATTGGCATATTCTTCCCCATAAAAATCATTAGATTTTATACGGGAAGCAAACCTTTTTAGCTGTACTAACGGATGTTCGGGGTCAATTAGTTGACGTTTCATAAACCGGTCCATATTGAAAAAATTAACCGATTCAAAACTGGCATTTCCTATTGTAGAACCTCTGGCCATCGTAAATAACAAATAGGGCTCACCATATCGCCAACGTAATTGTTCAAAATTCATATCAACATTATGATACGAATTATAATAGGGACTTTGAGATGTATAATCATCTGTTCTAAGAAGGGACAACTCTTTTTTATCAATAATATAAGTAAGCAAAAGATCGGGATGAAATATTGAATCCCTTTCAAGGTATAGTGTAATTGAGGTGTTCCTGCCGGTCACTTTCTCCTTTGTAAAAGCAAAATACACAGATGAGGCCCTCATAAAAAGTGTATCATTATTATAAAGATATAGTTGTGCTTTCTGTTTTTCATTCCCCGTGCCAACAAGTTTAGCCCCCCTCATGGACAATCCACCTACATAATCAATATTCTCATAAAAATCCTTTATCTCAAACCGCTTGGTGTATGAATAAAACCTTGGATAAGATGCGTCTTCAGGTTCCTTAAAATATCTAACAGCATCTTCGAAACTACCGGGTAACGGATTATCGAAATAAAACTTATTGGTAAATAACACGTTCTCTGCTTCATATTCTGATTTCTTAAGTTCTATTGTAAATTCGTTAATCTTAACGTTTACATCCTCCCGGTTAAAGCCGGCCCTTTCCCAGGTAACCAACCCCTTTTCACCATGCCAAATATTTTCAACAGGGTCTACCCATCCTTTTGTTTCGTACAAATGGATACTGTCCCGTTTTGAATAACATGTCAGGTTTGTATTTTCATAAATCACCCTAACTTGCTCATTTTCAATTTTAAAAACGAAATTATCAGAAGTAGATTTCCACTCCACATAACTTGACGAAAAAATAAGGTTCTTTTCCAATAATAGTGGAATTCCAACTAAGTACCTGCTAATGGTTGTTCTTGTCACTTTTCGGTTTTCAAGCAGTAAAATAAGCGATTCTTCCCATGTACCATAATGTTTTTGCTTACCAGGATTGTGCTTAAAACATAATAAAACATCAAGATAATTCTGAAACTCGGGAAAAGGTCTTGATTTCCGGTCAAGCAATAAGTTACAAATTTTCACAATGTTATCGAATCTTGACTGAAAAAAAATTGAATCGGTTTCCC
>JBNLCS010000508.1:0-5733 GCA_050303935.1 Bacteroidales bacterium | reverse complement strand
TACCCTCTTCGTTTCTGTAATTATTTCCCCGTTTTTAATATTTTTAAGCGTGGGGCCCCACTGCCTGCTAAAACCAATAGAAAGTGGGATATTGTGCCCTTTAATGATGGGAAAACTATAGATAAAAGCAAATCCCGGTGAAACAATATTGTCAAATTTTAAATTTGATTCAATCTCCGTTGAATCGTTAGACAGCCTGTAATTAACAATAGCCCCAACATCAAAAATGTATCCATTTAAACTTAAAGCACCCAAATGGTCCATTCCCAAGCTCACTTCTACCCCAACCGGCGCCGTAATTTTCAAATGTTTAAACTCCCAATAATCTTCACCTTCCGAAGCTCTATTGTAAACACCTAAATATGAATTGATGCCGATACTAACCAATTTCTCTTTTTTAACCCTGGAACTACCTGCAGGCAACGCAAATGCCTGAATAGCCTCCTTCATGTCTTCAGCACTTTCAGATTTGGCAGCCGAGGCAATAAACAAACTATAATGTAAAACCCGGGATTGAACTTTTAGCACCTTCTCCTTTTCTTTTTTATCCCCTCCCATTCTTTTTATATACACGGAAAAAAGCGTATCCAATAAAAAATGCGATTCAAAAATAGCACTACTGTAATTTTCTGTTTGTAAGTTATCAATAACACGTGTTGCCTGGTCCACTATTGGATAATAATATGCCTTTATATGATCGAGGATTTTTCGCCCTGTGTTTTGTTCACTTTCGGGCAGCACGTAAAATCCGGCCTCAAAAAGATTTACAAACTCTTTTGATATCAATGCCAGGTATTTAACCCCACCATCCAATGTAAAGTTGGCTTCTTTTAACTTAATTTCTGAGATTTTCTCAAAATACGATGCCACATTTTCAGATGTTTGTATAAACGTATTATAAAATGAATGTATCGTGATGAACTTGGCATCATTTGTTAATGACTGCTTAAAATCATAATCACCAATTTTAATTTCAGGGGCATTTTGATATAACAAACCGAGGTATGTTTTCCAAACAACAGGATCCTTTAACCATTTCAACTGGGCATCGTTGATCCATCCATTTGCATCAACTTTGTTGCTATTAAACTTTATATCGCGCAAAGAATATGAAAGCAACCCGGCCATTTTTAATACCCCCGCCAAGTCGCTTCTTCCTTCATAGATATATTCCGAAGTATACAATTCATGAATAATTTCAGGAACACTTAACCCTTTCGCTGCCAACCCCGTTACCTGTGCAGCCATAACTACAGAAAAAAGAGAAGGGTTGTCATTAACAACATCCCTGTATTTTTCCAGACTTGCCACATTTTCTAAACTTGTTAGCAGGTTTTTAATATCACTTTTAAAAGCATTTTTTAAGCCACCTAATATGATGTTAAAATTATACTGCTCAAGTTCGTTTGAATTCAAATAATTATAGGTTTCAGGATATAGTTTTTCAAGTTCTACATACTTCTTAAATGTATTTTTCATTCCTGTAAAAAAAGCCATATTAAGTTCTTCATTTGCCCTGTCAATAAGAAACAACGCAAGGCCTTCTACAAAAAACGAAGGATTTATGCCCCCACCTGCACCGCCCTTTTTGCTAGTTGTTTGATTCTCTTTTAAGTAAGCAGATAATTCCTGAAGTTTATTTTTTCTATCCGTTTGGTTAAGGTTATATAATGTTAAATCAGTTGTACTGAAAAAATTGTTTTTGTTATAAATTTCTGTAATTGACAACCCGGAGTTGTAATCCACATTGGCATTTCTAACCAATATCATTTTAATGGCCCTTTTTGCCATTTCTTCATCCCGATATGATGACTCCAATATTGAATCCAATTTATCCACAGAAACGGTCAATGTTTTTTCAACATTTCCTGTAAGTGAGTTTACCAACGATAAATTTTCCATTGCACCTGTTGGAGGAAGAGAAACCACCCTCCCAAAACCGCCGGTATTAATAGTATTGCTTACCTGGGTGCTTTTAACCGGATAAACAAAATACCCCATGCGGGCATAAACCAACGATATGGCATCGTAATATACGGACTGTTCAATTTCTTTGTTCAAACTAGCCGGGGTAGAAGAAAAAATATAATTTCCCTGGGTTAATACAATGATAAATAATAAAATAATTTGTTTTCTAGGTCTTTTCATCTCTTGTAGTTAAGGTTTTATATAGATTTACTAATTAAAAAATGTTTTCTATTCATGTTATTCAACGGTAGCTATTGACCGAATCCATGTACCCCCCCTGTAATTAAAAAATGAATCATATTTAACCTTATAGTTACCAACCTGAGGATCGCCCACATAAATATCGTTGTTTATAAACCCAAAAACAGATACAAAATGAGTAGCATGCTGGTTCATTTGAAACTGACAACAAACAGGATTGCCAAACTCAATAAACTCTTGCAAGGTTTTTAGGGTAACAGCACCATCTGTTTCACCCGCATAATGCCCTAAAAAAGTAAGGACATCGCTTAAGTTTAAAGTCAGGTTACAACCAGGGTTACCGGGATTGGTAATACAAGAGGGCATGTTAAGCATTTGGGCAGCTAATTCTTTTTGGGGCCAGAAACTTTCACTATTATAAAAGTTGGATATACTGGAACCCACCGCGGCCCAGCACCAATTTGAATTTAATTGTTCCTGTGTAAAATAATCAAGTATCATAAATATACGGTTATGATGTAGTATTAAATGGAGGGGGATTACCTTCTTTTATATCTTTTTTAGGGTCAAAAACCTTTTCTAAAGGCACATTTGGTGATTTGCCCGGTTTTTTCGACTTATTAAGGTTCTCTGAAAAACTTTGTATGGTCTTTCCACCTAAAGCAATACCTAGTATATACACCCATGAATCAGGGATATCAAAGTTTTTAAGGTCTTTAATTCCCCACCCTATTTTTACAGTTATTATAACAAAAACAGAAACCACCATGTAAATCACCACGCGCATTGATGATATTTGGTTTTCACCCCCTTTTAGCAAATCCGGAAAAAAGAAAGTCATGCCAAGCATTAACTGGAAAAAGCCAAAGGCAGCCATGCTGCCCATATTTCCAATTTCCTTATTGTAGTATATTGAAGCTATTCCGACAAATACAATTCCTAAAAAAATTAATATTATTCCTATTATCTGAAGGATGGTCAGTTTCCCTCCATGTGGGGCAAATTTTCTCATAACGGCAGGATTTTTTATTTACTAAGGCAAACATAGTAATTAATGAAATATAAGTCAATGCTTTATATAAAAAAGCAAGGTTGGCTTACGTAAAAATTTAGATATCAACATAAGGTTTGTTAAACTTTTTTATAAAATCAATAGAGCGGCTGGCTTAAAGCACCCTTCTCTAAAGTAACTTTGAAAAGTCTTTTTCACTCTCTTCGTTACGGTAAGCAATGGATTTAATAATACAGATTATACTTTCGTCGCACTTATTGAGTCGTACCACCAATCCAATCAATTAGCACTAAATCTTCTTGAAAACACTAAAATAAAAAATTGCACAAAACGGTAAAAAAGAGGTTTCATGTGCTTTATACGATGTGCTTAGTTTTTATTTTCTTATAATTATTTTTTCACTATAAGTTTTATTTTTACCCGAAACCAATAAATAATAAATACCGGAATGTAATGATTTTAATGAAAGTATAACATTTTCATTTTTTATATTTTTTTCATCTTTAGAAAGAACAATTTGGCCGTTAGAATTAACTAGAGTTAAGTTAATATCAAACATTTCTTTTTCATTTATAAAATTAACATTTAAATAATCTTGTGCCGGATTTGGAGATATTCTTATATAACTACCAAACCCATTTTGTGTAACATCCAGTGCTGTAACTGAGATACATTGTGAGGTGTCTTTGTATTGATTTGTCGTTATTTCAACGGCATAATTCCCATTCTTATTTGCTATAAACCATTGTTTTGTTTCATTCTTTAAAGGTAAATTATAATTATCGCAATCAAGCCATTGATATATTGCATTATTCTGAAGTGATAATAATGAATTTCCCTGCATAAAAACTTTTTTATTTATATTGTTGATGATTAAATCAATAGTTATGATACTGTCACATCCTAAAGAATTTGGAATGGTGTCTGTGTAAATCCCACTTTTATCGTAATAGTAACGAGCACTTGGTGATAATATACCTGTTGTTGAATGAATTGAAATATTACTTTTTTGAGAATTTCGGCTAACTGTTACCGTTTTCGATTCAGATTCTTCACTTTCTATAATGAGACTTGTAATTTTTTCAGTGTCAACATCATTGTCATTAATAGTTAGCCAAACTTCCTGATTGTTATTTCCGGATGCAGGATTAACTGTTAACCAGTTGGCCGAATTATTGATAGACCAGCTGACATTTGAACTTATTGTAAACTTGGATTTACTGTTAGCACCTGAGCAAATTGAAACATTTGGCGTCGAAACGTTAATGTATGGATTACCAGCCTGATTAAATCTCTGCATAATGATAAGCTTTTTGTCATTAATTCCATCTGCACTAAATGTAATAGTTGAAGTCCTTTCTTTTAATGCTGTATTTTCGTCAGTAGTTATGGTTATTTCCTGATCACCATATCCCGATACTTCGCTCAAATGAATCCATTCATCCGAATCATTTATAACCCAACTAATGTTGGAGCTTATATTGAAGTTTGCCTGGCTGTTTTGTGCCTCATCAACCCAAAGGGTATCCGCAGATAATTCCAGGAAAGGAGATTCGTTGCTATTCATTTTTAAAATTGTCCCACTTGTGCCAACAATATATCCGGTTGATTCGTTGATCATTGCAATGGAATTTAATTGATATGTAGCTGGTGTATCCTGACCAATCCAGTCAGTCCCTCCATTTGTAGTTTTATAAACCAACCCTCCGGATACGATAGCAAATCCTGTACTATCATTTAAAAAATATAAATAGGTATGCTGGTTAGATCCGCTTATTCTTACATTCTCCCAGTTAATTCCTCCATCAGTGGTTCTATAAACGGTTTGAATCAAACCGGATACATAACCTACCGTGTCACTAACAAAAAAAACAGACTCAAAGTAAAAATAATCATGTGTAAGTATTAATGTCCAGTTTTGTCCTCCATTGGTTGTTTTATATAATTCACCTTTCCATGAGGTTTTCGCAGCAATATATCCCGTAGTATCATTTGTAAATGTAACACTATTTAATTGGGACTTTGATATGCTGGTAAGTTTCGTCCAGCTATCCCCCTGATCGGTTGTTTTAAGAACAATGCCTCCATTACCAACAATATAACCTGTTGAATCATTAATAAAACAGACATCATGTAAAGTATACCATGTTTTACTTGGAATTTGATTCCAACTTACACCTTCATTTGTAGTTTTTAAAATGGTACCTCCTTCACCAACAGTGATTCCGGTTGTATAGTTTATAAATTTGATAGCTTCAAGGTCATATGTTGTAGAGGTTGTTAGTTGTTCCCAATTTGTGCCACCATTTGTAGTTTTTAATAAAAGTCCTTCGTTACCGGCGGCATACACAATATTAGGAGTAGTATAACAAACATCGTTTAAATCTATGGTATTACCTTGTGAAATCGTGTTCCAATTTTCGCTTCCATCTGTTGTTTTTATTATTTGTCCTCTGGATCCGACAGCATATCCATTAAGTGCATTAGTAAAACAAATACTTAATATACGCATGGGTGTTCCACTTGACTGCCATTCCCAGTTTTCACCGCCA
>JBNLCS010000507.1:0-4195 GCA_050303935.1 Bacteroidales bacterium | reverse complement strand
ACCATAGTGATTCCCATTAGGTCAACCGGGCCTATGTGGACGCTTTTTGGTGCTGTACTAATTTATGCTGAAAAATTTTCGGTTGCTCAATGGATAGGGATCATCATCGTGTTGACCTTTTTTTACATATTTTCACTTGCCGGGAAAAAGGAGGGGATTAATTTCAGGAAAGATAAATGGATATTTTTTATCATCATAGCTACATTGCTTGGAGCTTCCAGTAGTTTATACGATAAATTTTTAATCCCGCAGTTTGACAGAATGGCTGTTCAGGCATGGTTTTCTATTTATATGATTCCAGTGTTCTTACCTTTTTTAATGATTATATGGTACCCGCGAAGAAAAAAAAGTATGCCATTTAGATGGGGTATTTCTATACATATGGTCGGCATGTTGCTTGTCTTGGCCGATTTCTTTTATTTTTATGCCCTGTCGCAAGAGGGTGCTTTAATTGCATTATTATCGGTTTTGCGTAGGAGCAGTGTGGTTATTTCATTTGTGGCAGGGGCTTTTATTTTTGGCGAAACCAATTTAAAGAGAAAAGGGATCGCGTTAATAGGAATCTTAACCGGTGTTATTCTGATTGTATTGGGTACCGTTTGAGCGCTAAGAGTGTTATGATGGTTTTCTTAATCTTTATGTTTTTTTTATTTAAATTTGAGAAATGTGGTAAAAATTCGTACACAATTAGGTTGCAAGATTTAATTCAATTTTATTTATCCGGATATTTTTATTTGTTTTAGATTTGTTATCCTATTAAGATTATAAATTAAGAGCTACGTTGAGAGTATTCTTGTTTGCCATATTATTGACAGTATCTTTAAGTTTTACATTTCATGGTACTTACTACTTTCTAAATATTCAAAAGTACGTGGTTAGAAAAGAAATCAAAAAACAAATAATAGAAAGGTTGGATGACAAAGAACTTGTACATTTTGTGTTTACCCAAAAAGAGGCAAAAACATTATTGAATTGGGAACACTCAAAAGAATTTGAATTTAACGGGGAAATGTATGACGTGGTAAAAGTTCGGATTACAGGCGATACCATACATTATTGGTGCTGGCAAGATAACGAAGAGACAGTATTAAACCGGAAATTAAAAAAACTTGTAAACGAGTTTTTAAATACAGATCCGGCTGCAAAATCAAAGAAACAACAGGTAGAAAATTTTTTAAAAAATCTGTATGTACATACTGTAAGTTGCTGGCATTCCCCGGAGGTGGGCCGATGTATGGATCTTTCTGGTTATTTGAACCTGTACAAGCCTGAATCGGTGCAACCTCTTATACCGCCACCTAAGAAACGTGATTGCCGTAGGGTCATCTAAAAAACAAAAAGCCTTTTCTGCAATTATAGAAAGCAGATCAGGTATATTGTATTTAATCTTAACAACTAGATATGTATGAAGAAGATGATAATCTTGTGCTTGCTAGCAGGACTTTCTATTATAGCATTTGGCCAGATAGTAACTGTGATAGATGCTGAAACCGGAAATCCTGTAGAACTGGTTACCCTTAGCAGCACAAATCCTTACAGTTCAACCTTAACAAATTCAAGGGGACAAACGGATATCTCTGTTTTTAAAGAAGCCGATAAAATTGAAGTGCGAATTGTTGGATATACCCCGTTAATTATAAGTTATCCTGAAATTATAGCACAACATAATATAATCAATATTGAGCGAACATCTATAAATTTTGATGAAATTGTAGTTTCAGCAAGCAACTGGCAACAAAAAACGTCGGAGTTATCCAATAAGGTAATTACCATTCAACCCCGGTTGGTTGCTATGCAAAATCCACAAACTGCAGCTGATTTACTCAATATATCCGGCAAAGTATTTATTCAAAAAAGCCAACAGGGAGGTGGTAGTCCCATGATCAGGGGATTTGCTACCAACAGGCTCTTGTATACAGTTGATGGGGTCCGTATGAACACGGCTATATTTCGGGGAGGTAACATACAAAATGTTATATCGCTTGACCCTTTTTCCATTGAACACACTGAGGTGTTGTTTGGTACCGGTCCGGTTATTTATGGTAGTGATGCAATTGGCGGGGTAATGAGTTTTAAAACGATAACTCCCCAATGTTCTTTTACAAATGAACCATTAATTACCGGAAATGCTGTATCGCGCTATTCCTCAGTAAATAATGAAAAAACAGCTCATTTCGATGTAAATATTGGAGGGGAAAAATGGGCCGGTGTTACAAGTTTTAGTTATAATAACTATGGCGACTTAATCATGGGAAGCCATGGTCCGGATGAATACCTTAGGCCTTTTTATGTACAAAGGATCGACAGCGCCGATGTTATTGTAACAAATGAAGATGAACGATTACAAGTTCCTACTGGGTATACGCAACTAAATATGATGCAAAAATTGCGTTTTTCACCGGGTAAGAAATTGAATTTTGAGTATGCTGTCCATTTTTCTGAAACATCGGAATACTCAAGGTATGATCGGCATGTACGGTATAAAAACGGGCTTCCAAGGTATGGTGAGTGGAGTTATGGTCCGCAAAAATGGCTGATGAATAACCTGGCAATTAACCATATATCCGGGAATTTTTACGATCAATTATCAATCAGGATGGCACACCAGGTATTTGAAGAAAGTCGGATAAGCAGGGATTTTAATAGTCCTGACCGGGAAACCCGCGTTGAAAAAGTGAATGCTTATTCAGCCAATGCTGATTTAATTAAATCCCTGGGTAACCTCAAACTATTCTATGGTTTGGAAGCGGTTTTAAATAGTGTGGAATCAACCGGTATTAATGAGGATATAGTGCTTGGGACCAGTAATCAGGGGCCTGCCCGTTACCCGCAGTCAGATTGGCAAAGTTATGCCGTATATTTTTCTGGTCAATATAATTTGACAACAAAGACCACAATCCATACAGGCATAAGATATAACCAATATATGTTGAATGCTGAATTTGATACGGCTTTTTACCCATTCCCTTTTACAAGTGCCCACACAAGTGATGGGGCACTTACGGGGAACCTGGGAATTGTAATGAGGCCTGACAATAGTTTGGTGCTGAGCGCAAACTTTTCAACCGGCTTTCGATCACCTAATGTGGACGATATGGGTAAGGTCTTTGATTCGGAGCCGGGATCGGTTACCGTGCCTAACCCTGACTTGCATGCGGAATATGCGTATAATGCAGACCTGGGTATTGCTAAAATATTTTTCAACCACATAAAGGTTGATATAACAGCATATTATACCCAATTAACAAATGCTCTTGTACGCAGGGATTATTCCTTAAACGGAATGGACAGTATTGTTTATGATAGGGAAATGAGCAGGGTACAAGCCATGCAAAATGCTGCTGTAACCAGTGTTTATGGCGTGCAGGCAGGAGTGGAAACAAAACTGCTTGCCGGGTTTAGTATCTCGTCAGATATAAACTATCAAAAGGGTGAAGAAGAACTGGATGATGGTACTACAAGTCCATCAAGGCACGCTGCCCCATGGTTTGGCAATACACGGCTAAAATTTACCAGGAAACAATTGACAATGCAACTATACGCTGTGTATAATGGTGAAAAAAGTTTTGACCAGTTACCGGAAGAAGAAAAAGGGAAAGGCTACATATATGCTATGGATGATGACGGGAACCCATATTCACCGGCATGGTATACCATTAATATTAAGGTATTTTATGAATTGTCCGGCCAGTTTACTATAAGCGCAGGATTGGAAAATATTACCGACAAACGATACAGGCCCTATAATTCGGGGATTGTTGCCCCCGGAAGGAATTTTATTATTTCGGCAAGGGTCAGTTTTTAAGTATTTTGCAGTTACGGGCATCGCAGATGCCTGTAACTGATTTACTTTTCAGGAGCGGGTGGAGTGCATCAACATAGGGTGGTTCTCATCATTGTCCTTCACCTAATGAATACACTTATTATATTTGGGTTTTGTGTGACATTTATCCTTGAATAATTATGTCGCTGCTTATTTAGTTTCTTATGAAGTTCTCCTGCGACATTAGCGTTTCTCTCGCTTACCATTAAGATATTTACTTATGCTGGAAGGTGTTGTTCCAATGGGTTTAGCAAGGTCTTTATTTTTGTCCATATATTGCTTTTTATGGGATAATTTGGTTAGTAGAAAGGAAATTTTCATCAATATTCTTAATTATCTTCTTGTCCAAAGTCCAAAGTTTAGATTCTGTTT
>JBNLCS010000506.1:0-1763 GCA_050303935.1 Bacteroidales bacterium | reverse complement strand
GTTCGTTAACATTCTTTTCTGTAGCGTCTTTTTTATTAAACAACCTTCAAAACTACTAAGGTTTTCTTCATAAGGTACCAATAAATACACATTATTATCCCATAATAACAGTAACAGTAGCCTCTTTACTTTCAACCAGTGGAATTTTATTTCCCTTTATTTCTTTACCATTCAATAGCATGGTTTTTATCCCTTTGTTTATGTGTTTTGGGTTTTCAACCTTTATGGTATAATTGCACCCCCTGAATTTACGGTTTACAGAATATCCGTTCCAGCCTTTGGGTATGCATGGATCAATGATTAATCCATCATAATAGGGTTGAATACCCAATATATACTGCGATATGGTATAAAAATTCCAGGCTGCTGTTCCGGTTAACCAACTGTTTTTTGCTTCACCGGGCTTATATGCGTCTTTTCCTGCAATCATTTGTGCATATACATAGGGTTCCGTTTTGTGAAGCTCACTGATTTCTTCAAGATACGATGGACAAATTTTACGAAAATATTCCCATGCCTCATCCCCCCTGCCCAGAATAGCCTCACCAATCATTATCCAGGGATTGTTATGGCAGAAAATTCCTGCATTTTCTTTATACCCTGCCGGGTAACTGGATATTTCACCATATTCAATATAATATTTAGAATACGGCGGCTGGTTCAGGGTAATTCCATATTCACAATCAAGGTGTTTTTTAACAGCATCCAGCGCCTTTTTAGTAAGCCCTTCATTGACACCAATTTCAGCCATGGTGCACCAGCCATTGGATTCAATAAATATTTTACCTTCTTCATTTTCATGGCTACCAACTTTGTTACCGTAATAATCGTAAGCCCTCAGGAACCACTCACCATCCCAACCATTTTTCTTCACCGCTTGCACCATCAAATCCACTTGCTTTTGGGCACGTTGGGCTTCTTCATTTTTGCCCAGCACCTTACACAGGTCAACATAATCACGTCCATATACCACAAAAAGCCCGGCAATCATTAGCGATTCTGCTTTAGTACCTTCTGTTTTATTCTCGGTGGTCTGGAAAGACTCGTTGGGATCGTTGGAAAAACAATTTAGGTTCATACAATCGTTCCAGTCGGCCCGGCCAATTAATGGTAAGCCATGTGGCCCCAGGTTGTTTATCACATGATCAAATGAAACAGTTAGGTGATCGAACAAGGTGCGTGCTACGTTTATATCATTGTCAAAAGGCACCATTTCATCCAATATACCAAAATCGCCTGTTTCCTTTATATAGCTTACTGTGCCAAGTATCAACCACATAGGGTCATCGTTAAAACCACCCCCTATATCATCGTTGCCCCGTTTAGTCAGTGGTTGATATTGGTGGTAACACCCCCCGTCCGGAAACTGTGTGGATGCAATATCAATAATACGTTCACGTGCGCGCCCAGGAACCTGATGAACAAAGCCGATCAGGTCCTGGTTAGAGTCACGGAACCCCATTCCCCTGCCTATGCCACTTTCAAAATAAGATGCCGAACGGGAAAAACAAAACGTGATCATACATTGGTATTGGTTCCAGATATTTACCATCCTGTCCAGTTTTTCCTCACCTGTAGATACCTGATATATGCTTAACAAATTATCCCAGTACTTTTTCAATGCAGCAAAGGACTTATCAACACTATCAACAGTATAAAAACGGGCAATGGTCTCTTTGGCATTTTTCTTGTTAATAATTCCTTTTGATTCCCATTTTTCACTTTCCTCATTTTCCACATACCCCAATACAAAAATAAAATCT
>JBNLCS010000505.1:0-2012 GCA_050303935.1 Bacteroidales bacterium | reverse complement strand
TTGTTCCCTTATTTCATCATGTTTGCCCCACATCACCTTAGGGGGACCGGTTATTTCATTTTTTTCGAGGTACGGGAAAACCAGGTATTCTTTTCGCTGGTAATGTTTATCTATATCCATCAACTCGTTGAAATAGCCTTGCAATTTGAGCCTGTATTCTTTGAAATCCTTATTATCCAGGTTGTTGAGGTCATATAAGTGCGATTCTACTTTTTTTGCTACTTCCCGAATAGCCATGTTTTCATGAATAAAGACATCTACCGGGTGCCCTTCAGGAATTTCTTTTGCAGCGCTTACATCAACATTACCGTGCAATACTTCACCATGAACGTCGCACAATTTCAGCACTTCGGTTTCAGGAAGCCCCTCGGATATTAGTTCTTGTTCTACCTCTACCACCTCGCCGTAAGGAATGTGTTTTAAAGTAGCTGTTAGTTCTTTTTTTACACGTTGAGCCGATTCACCATCGTGTAACCTTAAGATCAGGTTCTTAAGGTGTTCTTTTCTGAATTTTGAATTATTGATTAATTCGCTCATAATATTTGTTTTTTGTTTTGTTATTATTTTTTCTTTTGAATTTTTTTCTCCACAATAAATATCCGCTTAGCACAACCATTACACTAATCAAACCACCCAGCGGCACCAATAAAATATAAAAATCACCCAGGATACCCTGAAAAATTCTCCCCGTATGTACTTCCAGCGAAAAATTCCAAAGCGACATCCCGAATTGGTTCAGCATTGTTTCCGGCATGTCCGGGTATCGCTTGTTGTGCCATAAAGGAAGTATTCCCCGGTCATAATCAATTAAAAATTGTTTTCCTTCAATATCAGTAATTAAACCGGTAGTTTTAAAATCCCCTATAGGACGCCCACCCCTGTTGCCCTGATATGGTTTACCGGTGACAAAATTTAAAATTTGTGGGTTCCCTGGGTGCCATAAAAATAAACCATTAAATGATCCCACCAGATATGCCCCCTTTCCATATGGTTCCAAAACATTAATACCCATAACACTTATAGGAGGCTGAACTTCAAATTTTTTTGGAACATCAGATTTGTCTTTAAAGTAATACATCCCTTCAGATGTTGAAAGAAGAAAAATATCCCTTTGTTTGTTGTATAGGATAAAACGTAGTTTATCATACCATGGGTTAGGTTGGTCCAGATGGGTAAACTTCACAGGGTTCACGTCAACTCCCGCGATGGAAATGAGCAATGGCGGACGTAAAAACATTCCTGTGAAAAAAAGAATGATAAATGATATAAAAAGCCATGTACCAAGCTTATTATGCCACTTTAATGACCAACGGTTTATTGAAGCAATTTTTTTAACAGTTTTTTGTTTGTGTTTTCTTCTTTTTATCCAACCGGGAAATAAAAAGTAAATTATACCTGTTATTGAAAGAAATGCAGTTATGATTCCAAGTATATCCACATATAGTTTGCCGGGCAGGCCCAAAATTTCACCTGAATGGATTTGCCATATGGTTTCAAACAGGCTGACTTTATGCGATGAATCTTCCGAGGGTTTTAATTGAATTTTTTCAAACCGGGTGTTTATACCGTTTGATTTTCCTTTAAAAAGGAATGATCTGTTTACAACATAAATAGTGTCGTTTTTTTCAGTTATACCAACAAACCGTGTAAGTTTAACATTCAGGTTGAACTTTTTCCATTTATTGTTATGCTGATCAAATGCGTACAAACCAAACAAAGTAGCAGCATATAGATCACCACTTTTCGTGTGATGTAAATCAAATATTTTCTTATGGTCGCTGCCTTTTGGAAATCCTTTGTTTAAAGATGAATAGTTTGTGAATGTAGAATCTGTTACCCAAATACCAATATTTCCGTATACCAGGATACTGTCGTTATTAATGGTTAAATTTCCTTTTAAAGCAGCATTATTCCAGTTTTTGTAATGAAATTCGGATGGAAGGTATTTGCGGGAAACATCCAGGTGTGAAAATAATTCACGGTGGTTCATGAAAATGCCTGTAATGCTATAA
>JBNLCS010000504.1:0-3362 GCA_050303935.1 Bacteroidales bacterium | reverse complement strand
TCCCTTGCCAAATACCCGGAACCCACTGATAGCAAAATTGCCCGATGGTACTTCAATATTAGAAATCTTTAAATACCTGCAGGTAACTTTTTCAGGAAGTTCGGTGTAATCATGCGAGTTGTCATTGTTGTTTTCCGACTTATCCACAAGCATTTCCCATGTACTATTATCGTTGGAATACTCAACTATATACTTGTGAAATATATCTTTCTGCCTACCAAATAGGCTGGTGTTATATTCTGCAAAATTAATCTGAACGGCATATACATCACAGGAATTCCCTAAGTCTAAAATGGCAAACTCCCCTTTATCACCACTTTTTGCAGCCCAATACGTTCTTATGTCTTCATTGGTCATATAAGAGGAAGGAAGGGAATCGATTTGTGAAGATACTGTAGTGCTTTTCTCAAATGAAAGCAACATCCAGCCGGGAAAGATATCATTGAAATCGGAAATTTTCTTTTTTGGTACAATCATCGGGTAATCACCATATTTCGTAGTTGCATACAAGGTACCTTCCTTGTCAAAGAAAACAGGAAATAATCCCAGCCTGCGTTCAAACATATGTTTTTGCGAAATAGACATGGTACCTATGTGCCAGTAATTTCCATAATTATCTTCAAAGGTGTTTCCATGTCCGGCCCCGGCGGCAAATCCTTCTGGCTTGTATGCAAAAGGGTTGTGTGATTGCATGGTATATGGGCCTAGGGGACTGTCAGAAACATATACACCATCGGAGTAACTTTTAAATTCTGTTCCCGGACCCGCATATTGCAGGTAGTATTTCCCATTGTTTTTATTTATCCAGGCCCCTTCTATCCAAGGGTTCCGGTCTTTAATCGTATTATAGTCTCCCGGAACTTCCCATCCATTTTGTTCTGGGTTAGCATATTTAAGTTCAATTGGTGAACCAATAAATGAGAAATTTTTATTGTAGTCTACCTCAACGCCGTACAGGGGGGCCTGATTGGAGCATCCCCAATACAGGTAAAGACGGTTATCATCATCGAGGAAAAAGGCAGGGTCCCAAACCGGCTGGTCAATTTTTTCCCGGGCAACTGTCCATTTACCACTTAACGGGTCGGCCGATTTGTAAATTGTATTCAACTCGTGCAATGAAGCAAGAAAATACAATGTGTCTTTGATAACTATTGCAGTGGGGGCATAGTCTTCAACCGGTATTTCATTGGTTTCTATTAAAGTCCATTCAATTAAATCATCTGAATACCAGTAACCACCCGATTTAGAGGCAAATAATATGAATTTGTCTTTAAACTTTACAATAGTTGGGTCTGCGGCTTCCCTTCGCGAGGGGGTATCGATACAAAACCTGTAACTTAAATCAACAGGATTGCATATTGTTTTTTGTTTAATTTGACTTGTTTGATTGGTTGGCGTACATCCTATTAATAGGCATATAGCAATAGTTAGGGTTGCAATTATTCTCATTGTTCAGGAATTATTTATATTAAAAATATTTTAGTAGTAGTAACTAATATGATCATAAATATACTCAACTTTTTGTTTTATGTATTCAATTTTATAACAAAATCCAAACAATGATATTTATTTTTACATTGAATTACTATTTATCTTTTCAACATACTCCCCGGTATTTGAAACTTGATGTAATGGGTGAATGCAATTTGAAACAATGGTAACCTTATCAACCAGTGGTGAGTTCCTCTAAAAGGGGTTGCATGACATCTACAGATGTTACTTGCAACCTTCTATAAAATACCTTGTCTTTAAAATAAAAAAGTAATCAATGAAAAAATATTTTCTAATTGGTATTTGTATACTATGTGTATTACAAGTAGCGGGTCATGAGGGTGGTAAAAATGAAAGTATCCGCCGCATTCCCGTGGTAGTTGCGTTTAGTACCCATTCTTATTCATGGCCGTTTATCAATTCATTTTCAACTCCAATTCAACCGGGTTTTAAAATAGGAACAGAATATATTTATTCAACAAAGCCTAAATATTCGGTTTTACAAACATTTAATCTAGGTTATTTCCGGAATCCGGAATTTTTGAATGCATATTATCTGAACTCGTACTTTGCGATGCGAAGAACATTTTCCTTTAATATGTTTGTAGATACTAAAATTGGACTTGGATATGTACACAAACAACATACACGTGAAGTATTTAAATTAAATGGTGATGGAGAATATGAACGGCACACCGATTGGGGGACTCCCGCACTGGAAGGAGGAATGAGTTTTGGGATTGGATATAATTTTGAAATCGATGACAACATATTAAGTCCATTTATTGAATATGATTGGACCATTATTTACCCTCATGCGAAAAAGGAGATACCGGTATTACCCCATTCATTATATCACATTGGAATTCGATACAATTTTTCTAAATAAAAAGTCATGGTAAAGTATATATTTTTTATAATAGCTGTTTTAATTATCTCAGGTTGCAAGAAAGAAATTGATTTTCCGGTTGAAGATATCACATTCCCTGTTCCGGGAAATTCCCATATTGATAGTATTGCACTACAAAACATGCTTGATAAATATGTAAAAAAGGGTCTGATAGGAATTAGTGTAGTTGTTGACGATCCGGTGAAGGGTTTTTGGGCAGGGGCATCAGGTAAGGCTAGCTTGGAGGAGGATATTGATATGACAAAATATCACTTGCATTATTCAGCAAGTATTTCAAAAATGTATATTGGAGCTGCCATTATGTTACTTCAAGAAGATGGTTTAATTAACTTAAATTCAAAAATGAATGAATACTTACCATCAAAAATTTGTGATAAAATAACAAATGGGAACAAAATTACCATCTATCAATTAATGTCTCATTCGTCAGGTTTATATGATTATGCGCATGATCCACAAGGGTATTTCGACTTTATGAATGATCCGAACCATATTAATTCGCGAGAAGATATTCTTAAATATTTATATAATAAACCTGCAGAGTTTGAGCCGGGAGAAAAAGTTAATTACTGTAACTCAAATATGATGGTGTTAGCGGTTGTTATTGATTATATTACCGGGACGAACCATGCGTACTATTTAAATAACAGAATTTTTGAACCACTTACTTTAACACAAACTTATTATAAAATTCAGGAGGGGTACCCTTATCCTAAAGGAGCTGCAAGTTGTTATTCCAACTACTATAATAACGGTAGGATCATTAATATATCTGATATATATGGTAAAAAATGGGGGGCGATGTTTGGCGACGATGGTATAATTGCATCTGTTTATGATTATATGGTGTTTGCCAAATCGTTGTTTGAAGGAGGGGTCTTACAACCATCTTCATTAAATAGTATGATGAATTGGACTATTGACCCGGATGAAGAAAATTTTTGGCGTGATGGCTTGGCAG
>JBNLCS010000503.1:0-6873 GCA_050303935.1 Bacteroidales bacterium | reverse complement strand
TTTAATAACAGGTATTAAATATTTACATCTCCTGTGTCCTGCCAGCAATATATTTCCTCCATTTTTCTATTACTGCCTGCATGTCATTAGGCATGGGAGATTCAAAAGTTAATCGTTTCCCACTAGTTGGATGAGTAAAAGCCAGTGACCGGGCATGCAGGGCTTGACGAGGCAGAACAAGGAAGCAATTTTCAACAAACTGTTTGTATTTGGTAAAAGTTGTACCCTTTATTATCTGGTCACCTCCATAACGTTCATCATTAAATAAAGGATGTCCATTATATGACATATGTACCCTTATTTGATGAGTTCGGCCGGTTTCGAGCTTACATCTAATTAAACTAATATACCCGAGGTTTTCTATTACCTCGTAATGTGTTACAGCATGTTTGCCCTCGTTTCCATCAGGAAATACATGCATGCGCATCCGGTTACTTGGATGACGGGCAATATTGCCGGTAATGGTACCCTTTTCATCAGGCATAGTCCCCCATACAAGGGCGAGATATTCCCTGTCAGTGGAACGTTCATAAAATTGCCGTGCAAGATGGTTAAGGCTGGTTTCGTTTTTGGCAACCACCAATATACCTGAGGTGTCTTTATCAATCCGATGAACCAACCCTGGTCTCAATTCCCCGCTTTTAAATAGTGGAAGCTCCTTAAAGTGATACATCAGCGCATTCACCATGGTTCCCGTGTAGTTACCATGCCCCGGATGTACAACCATTCCAGCTTCTTTATCGATCACTATCACATCGTTGTCTTCATAAACAATTTTTAAGGGAATATTTTGTGGTATTAATTCAAGTTCACGGGGTGGAAATGCCAGGACAATAGAAATAACATCGTTGGGTTTGATCTTATAATTTGCTTTTACAGGAATATTATTTACCCTTATATTACCCGCTGCAGCCGCATTTTGTATTTTTGAACGCGAAGTACTTTCAAGCCTGTTTACTAAAAACTTATCAATTCGGAGCAATTGTTGCCCTTTGTCGGCCACAATCCTAAAATGTTCGTATAACTCCTGTTGCTCCTGAAAATCAATATTATTTTCTTTATTGTCCTGCAACGATTATCTTTTTATGATTTAATATCCCATTAATTTCAAAAGTGAATAAATATATTCCTTTTTTCAGATCAGAACAATTTATGGTTTGATTCTCTGCTATTCCTCTTTTTACAATTCGACCCTGAAGGTCGGCTATGCCGAATTTTATTTCACCTGAATAATCATGAATATTTATATAGAGATTACTGGTAACAGGATTGGGATACGTTGTTAAGTTTAATTTATTTTCAACTTTATTTATAGTAACAGGAACAGGTATATCACTAAAATTGGGACGAATCATAATTGTACCGTCAAATTTCGAACCTACCCAACCACTGCCGAAATTTACAAAATTTCGTTGCCGGTTGTTGTAATACCTGTCGAATCCAACATTCATAAATTCTTCCTTGAACTGGACCCATCCTACAAAAAATGATTTACTTATATAAACAGGCTCTTCAAGTCGGTAATATGTATACTCATATGGTCCTTTCATAAACCCCACCTTTGCTTCACGGCTATATAGCGTGTCACCGGGAAGATTGTCGATCATATTCCAAATTGTTAAATTGAAGTATAGTGTGAAGTTTTCAGCATCATACGGTTTGTTAAAGTAAATAAATACCCCATGTAAACTATCGGCAGTCAATGGATCAAATCGGACTGCTACTTCAGCATTTCGGGTGCCCACACCAGAAATTCCGTATCCTTTTTCTGCTGTACCATCATCGTATGCGTAATAACCAAACATGTCAAAGGTATACGACATGGTATCATTCTGTTTCCGGTCATTCAAATCATCTTCAGCTGTAATGTGATACGTATAAGTAAATTTTGCTGAGTCAATGCCCCCTTCTATAACATAATCATTAATGTCAAACTGTTCACCCGAAAGCTGGTCTTTTATTCCGGCTAACTGAAACGGAGGGATATTACCTGAACTGGACCCAGCTGTTTCAGTTTTATTTTTGATTTCATCTTTTACAATCCAGCCCCTGTCAAAATTAATAATGGCGTCATAGTTATTTTTCACATATACTTTTGGAATTGCAACCCGTTGATTAAAACCCAGTTCTGTTCCTAAGTGGCGCGCAGGTATGGTTACATAATTTTTAAATATAGTATCAATGGTATTAACCATGGCAATATCGTTAATCAGGGTGTCATTTATATCCCTGTTTTCATCAAGGTAAACATAATCCAGATGCCACATAGATGAGTTTCCTATGGATCCCTCATAATCAGCATCTTTAATATTAATATAATTCATAAACCTGAACTGAAACCCATCATCAGCGAAACTTGTGTTTACAGGAAGGATTACATTTTTAAATTGGCTGATACTTTCAACCCGCTCAGCTTTCTTAATCGTATCTCCATTTGTTACAATAATGAACGTATCGGGCAAAGGTTTCCAGGTAATCGAATCATTTCCATAAACTTCCAATATTAGTGAATCTTCAAAATGATTTATGGCCTTCCATACTGATACCCACTCGCTACTATCAACATCAAAAAATTGAAGTGTAAGAGAATCACTTTTTTTAGGGATCTCACCCATTCCACCTGCTTGATAAACAAAACTTAAATAAATATCTTTTGCCCCTTCCATTTTTAATGGACGAGATGTAAGAGCATCCCCTCTTTCCGTTCGGTTTAATGGTATATTATATATAGACCCGCTATCATTCATTGCATCAAAAGTTGCAGTACCTAATGAAGGAGGGTCAATGGCAAAATGATTATTTATAAATACACTGTTTGAATTCCACCAAAAACTGGTATCGGGGAATAAACTATTTGAACTGAAGTCATCAATTACAGGTAGCTCAATTAGGGTTGCAGGAACCTCAGCCTTTATTGATTTCTGAAATTCTTTCTTAACGTTTTGCCTGATTTCCTTATGTATTGTAATTCCTGATAGGACTTCTTCCTGCGCATGGGTGTTTAGAAATATGGAATACAGGAAAAAAAAAGAAAAAATTATTCCAGGTTTATTTATCTTTTTCAGGTTCATACAAGCTTTCATTGTTTAAATTATCAATATACATTAAACTGTCATAACCGGGCATTTTAGTACTGTCTACCGTCAACCACAAATCAACAAAATCTCCCATAGGTAACCTACTTTTCTTATCATTGCCTGGTTTCTGCATATAAACAAGTGCATTAACTGAGTCCTCACCGGTTAAAACAGATGAATCAAAAATTTTTGCCCCCAGGTTCAAAAAAGTTTCATTTAATTTATCTTTAGCCTGTTCCAATGAAAGCTCTGTTAAATCAGGTACCCATACTTTTTGATTACTTCCTCCATTTCCAATCACAAGATCAATAACCGACCCTTTTTCTATAGTATCCCCTTCCTGAATTTCAATGCCATTATGCCTTTGTTTTAATACCATATTTTTAGCTATATCCGGAAAATAAATAAGTTTTCCCATTTTTAGTCCCCTTCCTGTTAATTCAGCAGTTGCCTGCCTATAGGAAAATCCAATCAGGTTTGGCATAATTACCTTTTCTGCCGTGTTTGCATTAATGGTAACAAAAATTGTTCTGTTTTTTTTAACCTTAAATTCAGGTTCAGGATTATGTTCAACAATTACACCTTTTTCTGCATCTGTCATATAAACCGAATCAATAACCTCAAATCTCAACTTTCTTTTTTCTAATAATTCTTTAGCTTCTTCCAATGTCATCCCTTTTAAATTAGGTACCGAAAGTGCCTGACCATGATGTGTATATATCTTAAGATACAAAAACACAACTATTAATAGTACACTGCCAATTGCAATAATTAGGCTAATATTCTTTAAATAGAAATTGCCTTTTATAATCTCAAATATTTTTTTCATAGTGTTCATTGTAGAAACGAAAAGACAAATATAAAATTATATGCAATGATAATAAAATTATAAACGGATGTTACTATGTTAGTAATAGTTATAAAAAAATAGCTATGGTAAAACTTGACCATAGCTATTTTTTAATTAGAGATATATGAAATATTTTATTAAGCCTTGTATTTAAATTCGTCAGAAGTTGATAGTTTCTTGCGACCTTTAGCCCTGCGGGAAGCCAATACTTTTTTACCTCCGGGGCTAGACATTCGTTCCCTGAAACCGTGTTTATTTCTTCTTTTCCTGTTTGATGGCTGAAATGTGCGTTTCATTTTTTCGTGTTTTTAATATTTAAAAAGCGGATGCAAAAGTAGTATTATTTTTTTGTTTTCCAAAGGTGGTAAGTTAAATTTTAATTGAATTATGGATATTTGCACAAAAGTTTAACTTTGCGTCCAAAGTAAAAATGTAAAATGGGTAAATCACTGCGGGATAAAATCGAACAACCATCATTTGGTTATTCGATATTACGGATAACAGCAAATATTACGTTCAGATTGTTTTATAAGAAAATATATGTTTATGGAAAAAAAAACATTCCTAGCGGTCATCCTGTAATATTTGCACCAAACCATCAGAATGCCGTAATGGACCCTCTTGCCATTTTATTTACTCAAAAAAATTATATAGTCTTTCTGGCAAGATCAGATGTTTTTAATGGGAAATTTTTAATCCGGTTGCTTACTTTTTTAAAAATTCTTCCAATTTACAGGCAAAGAGACGGTATTGAAAACTTGGCAAAAAATGAAGAAATTTTTGATATAACTGTTCGGATCCTTAAGAAAAAAAGAAAATATGCCTGATGCCAGAGGGTAACCATGGAAATCAGAATAAGTTAAGGCCACTAGTAAAAGGTATGTTCAGGATTGCCTTTACGGCACAAGATAATTTAATTGACCAAAGCAAACCTGTGCAAATTGTCCCAACTGGGTTGTATTATGAAAATTATGTTAAATTTGATAAGGTACTCTGTGTTAATTATGGCAAACCATTAGACTTGGCCAATTATCATAAACTATATAAGGAAAAACCTGCCCTTGCCATTAATAGATTAAAAAAGGATTTAAGCGATGCCCTCTCTGAGTGTATGATTAATATCAAAAGTCAGAAATATTACGAATCTATCAATTTTGTTACCAATACGTTTTCAAAATATTACAGCAAAACGATCAAACAATCCTATTTTGAGGTTTTAAAGGATTTCACAGAAAAATTTAACATTTTTGAAGAAAAAAAGGCTATATTCTTGCCTCAGTTTCATGAGTTTGTAACAAGCTACACGCGATTGCTTGATAAATATAATCTACGGGATTGGGTTATAAAGCGGCAGCCTTTCTCTCTTATCAAAATAACATGGGTTATTGGTTTATTAATTTTGTCATTTCCTCTTTTTATACCTGGTTTTGTGTTAAATTATCTGCCTTTCACTGTACCTGTGAAGCCAACCAAAAAAATTAAAGACCTGCAGTTTCATAGTTCTGTACGATATGTAATATTAGTGTTATTCATGATATTTTATTATCCGATTATTTCAGTTGCTGTAGGATTCATCTTTAAAAGTTATCTATGGGGAATTATAACATTTTTCGGATCTTTCTTTTTAGGGATCATTTCGTTAAAAATTTCTTATTTGTATAAAAAGATCATGGCAATGTTGCGATTTAATAAACTTAAAAAAAACAATATCGGGGAAGCTCATCTTTTAATTTCATTAAGAGAAAAAATACAAATATTTACGGATTTCGTGTTTAAATCTTAAAATTCTACAAGAACTATGACCAGACTAACTAATAAAACCATTTGGATAACCGGTGCTTCCTCGGGTATAGGAGAAAGCTTGGCCCTGGAATTGGCTTCAAAAAAAAATAACCTGATAATTTCTGCAAGGAATACAGAAAAACTGGAACAAGTAAAGGTAGAATGTGAAAGACAGGGAAGTAAATGTTATGTTGCCCCCATTGACCTGGCTGATCCTGATTCTATTGATAAAACTGCAGATGAGGTACTTAAAATATATCCTGATATTGACATGTTAATCAACAATGGTGGGGTTAGTCAGCGATCAATGGTTCACGAAACCCCTGTGGCAATTGACAGAAAGATCATGGAGGTGAATTTTTTCGGACAAGTGATACTTACTAAGAAGGTATTACCACAAATGATCGCGAAAAAACAAGGACACCTGGTTGTAACTTCAAGCATTGTAGGGAAATTTGGATTTCCATTAAGGAGCACGTATTCTGCATCTAAACATGCTTTACAGGGGTTCTTTGAAACGTTGAAAATTGAACAGAAAATTAATAGAATTAAAGTATCTATAATAATTCCCGGAAGGGTGAATACCAACATTTCATTATATGCTATTAAAAAAGATGGTAATATGCACGGTAAAATGGATGAAGGGCTTGATGCAGGTATGGATGTAAAGAGATGTGCCAAAAAATTAATCAAAGGGTTGGAAAAAAATAAATACGAGATCCTTGTCGGCGGAAAAGAGATATTGATGGTCCGAATAAGAAAATATTTTAAAGGATTGTTTTTTAGAATTGCTTCTAATATAAAACCAACATGAAAATTAGCTTAATAAAATGTATAGGTTATTTTCAGGTCTTCCCCAAAATTGTATGCAACAAAAAAACTTTCAATTGAGATGACATTATCCCGGGAATCGTATTGATATTTTTTTGTTGAATATTTTTGAGAACTTTTATCGATCCATTTTTCAATAGTCAGATGCCCTTTGTCATTGTATTCATATACCCGGTCAAGAAATTTGTTGATTTTTGTTGGGACATCAGCATCAGCTTCTTCCAAATAAACTTTTGTCAATTTACCCCCTTCATAAACAAACGTTTTTCTTTGTTTTAACGTTCCAAGGAAAAATATGGCTTCATGTGTCATATTACCCGATGCGTCATAGTT
>JBNLCS010000502.1:0-3183 GCA_050303935.1 Bacteroidales bacterium | reverse complement strand
TGAAATTACTTTTTATGTAAAAGATACAGGGATAGGAATACAAAAAGACAAAATTGAAATAATTTTTGACCGTTTCAGGACAGCAGATGAAACTTTATCAGCAAGACAATATGGTGGTACAGGTTTAGGCCTGTCAATAGTAAAAGGTATTATAAAACTTTTAAAAGGTACCATTTGGCTTGAGTCAGAACCTGGCAAAGGTTCCGTTTTTTATTTTTCCATACCTATACAAAAACAAAAACAAGTTGGCAACAAAAATGCAGCAGATGCTATAAATTATAAAGATACCCTGAAGAATAAATCCATTTTAATAATTGAAGATGATAAAACCAACAGGGAATATCTTAGCGATATCCTTGATGATAATAACATTAATTTAACTTTTACAACAAACGGTAAAGACACGTTGCAGGTTATAAAACAAAAAAACAAATTTAATATAGTATTATTGGATATACGGTTACCTGACATCCATGGATTATCGTTGGTAAAACCCATTAAGAAGAACCAGCCTGGTGCCATAATAATAGCACAAACAGCATACGCATCTAACTCCGATTACAAAATATGTATTGAAGCAGGTTGCCATGGTTATATCTCGAAACCCATTGATAAAAACAAACTATTTTTAACTATATCTGAAGCAATCAATCAATAAGCATTAAAACTTTTGCATTACAATTTTGTTTATTTTAAATATTAATGAAGAAAATATGAAACAACGCTTAATTACAATTATAACAGGAATAGTTATTATACTATTTTTATTTTCTTTTTATAAGATCAGTAAAAAAAATATTGCTGAAATTACAAGGCTGGAAAGTATAGCACAGAACGACATTTCAATGGACAATGCCAAAGATAATTATAAAGAATATTGTGCAGGTTGTCATGGTGACCAATTGGAGGCATTTGCTGATAGAAGATGGATTCATGGTAACAAACCGGAAGACCTTAAAAAAGCAATCACATATGGTTATCCTGATGGTGGGATGTCGGCATATGAAGAAACATTTTCCGAACAAGAAATTGACGGTCTGGTAGCATATATACTTGATGGTATCAAAAATGTTGAAAGATATAATTTCGATAATAATATAAAACCCGGTGAAATAATAAAAAGTGAAGTAATTGATTTTAAACTGGAAGTAGTAATGGACAACATGGATAGTCCATGGGGTATGGCATTTCTTCCCAATGGCGAAATGCTGGTTACTGAAAAATCCGGAATTCTGTATAAAAGAAATAAAGACGGATCAAGAATTGAAATAAATGGACTACCAGAAATAAATTCACGAGGACAAGGAGGGTTAATGGATATTGAACTTCACCCCGATTTTGATCGAAACAATATACTTTATTTATCATTTTCAAAACCTAAGAACATTGATGGAAGGGAATTATACACCACCGCAATCCTGAAAGCCCGGTTAAATAATAATTCCCTGGTTGATCAACAAATTATTTTTGAGGCACTGCCTTATTTTCCTACAAATCATCATTACGGAAACAGAATGGTTTTTGACGAAAACGGTTATATGTTTTTTTCTGTTGGTGAACGTGGAAGAAGGGATACAAACCCTCAGTACCTGAATAATCACGGTGGCAAAATTCACCGGATAAAAGATGATGGTAGTATTCCTGAAGACAATCCTTTTGTAGACGAACCAGGTGCAATGGGCAGCATTTATTCGTACGGTCACCGGAACCCGCAAGGATTGATTATTGATAAAAAAACAGGTACCATTTGGGAACACGAACATGGCCCCAAAGGAGGTGATGAATTAAATATAATTGAGAAAGGCAAAAATTATGGTTGGCCTGTTATTTCGTATGGAATAAATTATAATGGCACCCCCTTTACCGATATAACAGAAAAAGAAGGCATGGAACAACCCATCACATATTGGGTACCATCAATTGCCCCATGTGGTATGACACAAGTTACCGGTAATAAATACAAAGGTTGGGAAGGTGATTTATTAATTGGTTCACTTCGGTTCAAATATTTAAACCGCTGCAAAATTGAAGGCAACAAAGTTGTGAAACAGGAAATGTTACTTAAAAATATTGGCAGGCTGCGGGATGTTGAAATGGGCGATGATGGCTATATCTATGTATCGGTTGAACGACCAGGTATTATATATAGGATTGTCCCAATATAAGCCAAATTTGGCTATTTCGATCAACTTGTTCTGTTTCTGATAGCATTTTTCATTGGGTATACATTTAATAAACATTCTTTAACCCGGTGAAACTATTCCTGAAACCTGAAGGTGTTACACCTTGTTTCTTTTTAAAGGTCCTATTAAAATTTGAAACATTATTAAAACCACATTCAAAACATATTTCACTTATACTTTTAGTAGATTCAATCAATAACCTTGTAGCATGTCCTAACCTTATTTCATTTACAAAATCAATAAAAGATTTTCCGGTACGTTGTTTTATTAACCTGGTAAACGTAACAACCGACATATTTAACAAACTTGCAGCTTCCTCAAGCCATATCTTCGTATGAAAATTATTTTTAACAAAATTATATACCTTTTCTATTTTTTCACTGTTTTGAAAATCGGATGCGCGGTGAAACGAAAAATTAGTTAATAATTTTTGGTCCCTGGATATAGCTAAATCATATAATAACGTTTGCAATTCTATAAAAGAATCAAACCCCCTTTTCTGGCTAAGTGAAATGATTTTATCTTTAACCTGTAATATTGTGGCTTTTGAAAATGATATGCCGCGATTAGAATGATATAACATTTCTTTTACTGGTTTTAACACATTTTTATTAAGCAGGTTTTCACCAAACAAGTCTCCCGGAAACTGAATAGTTATTTCATGTATCTGACTCTTTCCATCGTTGTTGTGGTCCCTCCATCCATGATACAAATTTGGACCGACAAAGACCAGTTCAAGGTCATCTATTTCTATCATATGATCACCTACTACACGGTTTGCACCTTTTGCATCCATAATAAAATTTAACTCGTACTCAGGATGAAAATGCACCGGAAAATTAAAATCAGTTTTTATTCGGTCAAAAACCAAAAAACAATCCGAATTATTAAGCGGAGTAATTTCTCGATGTATATTATCACTCATTTAATCTATTTCATTCGCAATTTTAGTTGTAAATATACGTAAAAGACAAAATAATACAAACTACTAACAAAATCA
>JBNLCS010000501.1:0-3066 GCA_050303935.1 Bacteroidales bacterium | reverse complement strand
TTTATTATCAATATTTGTATGATATCCCTGTAGAAAATAATGATTCAAGCATGTTTTCTACGATTAACGAAGGTATAAATTACAAGTACGTAGATTTGGTCAATCAGGGAAAAGGAAAAAATTATGGGGTGGAAATAACACTTGAACGTTTTTTCAGCAACCAATTTTATTACCTTTTCAACACTTCAATATTTAATTCAACATACGTAGCATTGGATGGAATAAAGAGAAATACCCAATACAATGGGAAATATTTGGTGAATATGTTATGTGGCAAGGAATTCAGCAAACTGGGCAAAAAACAAAATAAAATATTGGCAATTAACGCAAAATTATTTTACGGAGGCGGTAAAAAATACATTCCTTTGTTACGTGACGAAAATGGTGAAGTGAAAGTAGATACCAAAAACAACAAGTATTGGGATTATTCCAACGCTTATGAAAAAGACCTCGATGATGTTTTTTATCTAAATTTTTCTGTTAGCTACAAAATAAATAACAACAAATCGACGCATGAAATTTTTCTTGATTTAATGAATGTTACAGATAACAGGGCAAGATTAGGTGAATTTTATGACGAAAGTAAACCAGGAAAAGTAGGTTACACAGAGCAAATTTTTTTCTTTCCTAATTTGATGTATAGGGTATATTTTTAGAATTTAACATTTTTTTGTACTTCAATAAAAAAAAATAATTTATATTTGTATTTACATATATATATTTATTGATATGAAAAAGATTATTTTATTGATAGCCAGCATAAGTTTTATTGTAATTAATGCTTCAAGTCAACAATATAATAATGTTACGGCACCTGAGTTCTCCGAATTAATAAAATCAGGAAATGGAATAATACTGGATGTTCGAACACCTGGTGAATTTTCAAGGGGCCATATTGAAAATGCTACACTCATTAGTACGAATGACCGTGAATTTGCTCAAAAGATCAGCCTTTTGCAAAAGGACAAAGAAATATATGTTTATTGCTTAACCGGGAGCCGAAGCCGGGCCGTTGCATCATATTTAGTAAAAAATGGATTTACCAAGGTTTACAATTTGAACTATGGCATTGCTGATTGGCAAAGAAACGGCTACAAAACTATTGCAGGTGAAAACCCGGTTGCTTCGAATAGTAAAACATACAATGAAACAGAATTTAAGAACATATTAACTAAAAACAGTTTGGTTTTAGCTGATTTTCATGCCGTTTGGTGTGCACCTTGTAAAAAAATGTCCCCTGTTATTGAAAAAATTAATACGCAATATGCTAATAAACTTACTGTAGAAAAGATAGATATTGAGAGTAATAAATTACTGCAAACAAATTATAATGTACAAGCAGTGCCAGGTCTTGTTTTGTTCAAAAACGGTAAAGAAGTATGGCGTTATACCGGTTACATCAGTTATGAAGAACTGTCAAAAATTGTAAACAAACATATCTAATTTAACTCGATGAAATAGTAAATTCTATCATACTAAAAACCAACCAAAAATATCGAGTTATTGTAAAAGGAATAATGAAATGATGGGAAAATGGTTAGAAACCAATTGTAATCCCTGCATTGTTCCATCAGTCTACCATTTCAATTCTTCACACTATTCTAGTATTTCACATCCGGTTTTAATGAACTTCCCCGCTGCAAGCAGACGGGGTATCAACAAGGAATTTTATTCACTTATCGCCCCAAGGTGCGGGGAATATTACCCTTAGAGATCCCTCGACTTAGCTCGGGATCAGTTCGACTTAGTAATTTCAGTTCATTTCATTCCTGAAATCACAGTCTCACTGATTTAACATCGTCCCCTGGCACATGGACTATTTGTAACAAAAAATCCAACAAAACCGCCAATCATAAGGCTTTTTATAACCTGAGATTTCTCTATGTTATTCTGGTTTATTCCTTCCGATAAATAAAAATACAGGAACCCTCCCATAGCACCCATTAGTATATAAATTAGTGTTCGTTTACCGTGGGTTGTCCAAATATTTCTTTTAAACCAGCTTCCCTCCTGTTTAATTTCTAATTTCTTAAATTCCATTATCATAATATCTATATATATAGATACAAATATACAATAAAGTTTGTATATGAAAAGAATTTACTACAAACAATCTTGCTTAATCAACTACCTCGCAGCAAGAAGACGAGGTATCTTTATAGGAATTTATTTATCTTCGATGCAAGCATCGGAGTATTAAACTCATTTATCCAGATACGCTCCGTTATCGGGATTACTCACCTTGTTCATGAGAACGCTTCGCTTAGTTCGTTCGACGTACAAATTTCATTGCGCTATGCTTATAAAATTTGAGTCTCACGAATAAAGAATATACCGCTAATTTTTTGTTAGTTTTCCTGTTATTTGCACATTATTGTTAAAAGTAATAGTATAGAACAACAGTTTATCGATTGTATTTAATTCATTGTTATATATCTCAATATTATTTTTCCCCGTACTCAAATAGAACAACTCATTATAAACTTCTTGACCCAAACTATTTGTTATGATAACCCTAGTATCGGCATTGTTATTTATAATAAATTCTAAATTTACAATTTGCGTAAATGGCTGAGGATAAACCTTGATATTATTTTCTGCCTTTATTCGTGAAATTCCAACACCATTGTTGTCATCATCCGGAGGGTTTACCAATATTATTTCATAGTCATCGGCCTCAATATTTGGAAAATTTTGGTCTAACCAGGCAATCCTGTCGTTAATCCACGTTTTCAGGTAATTGATTTCATTTTCATACGTTCCTCCTATATAGGAATTTGGCCACACCGACCTGTTCAGATTGTTCCATCTTAAAAAGTTTCTATCTTTTGCCTGTTGCAAAACATTGGCACAAGAATCAATAAAGCTGTTAATATTGTCAAGGTTTAGAACATTCGTCCTAAGCTCCTGCCACCGCTCATTTAATTTATCTACATAGTAAGGATCCTGTAACAAACGGTTCCACCAAAATACCGGTTCATAACCGTCCCCACTTCCAATCCCTTCAGCAACCCATCCTTCCGGGTTATCTGCTTCAAAAAAATTACCATTACCAAAACAAAGATT
>JBNLCS010000500.1:0-8303 GCA_050303935.1 Bacteroidales bacterium | reverse complement strand
AATTTTTTTTAATGTAAATTGGTGAAGAATATCACCATATTTATTGAAAATTTAATGTTCCTTTAATATCATTTTTGCATGCTTTCAGATAGTAAAACTATTTTATCAGCATTTAATACATGTGACCCTGTTAAGTAACTTTTATTATTGCTATAAATAAATAATAGAGATTTTCCTGCTATCAAGTTTATAATTTTATCGCTTGTTTCAACCGGAAGTGCGGGGCAGCCAAAACTTCTGCCTAGTCTGCCATATTCATTTATAAAAGCTTTACTGACATAATCTGCAGGATGCATTACTATCGCCCTTTTTCGGGCATTATGGTTTATATTTTTTTCAATTCCATCTAGTCTTAGTGATAAGCCATGTTTACCAACGTATATTTCGTTGGTAAGATAAAATCCCAGGCTACTCATGTTTGATTTAGGTATGTTTGAAAAGTTTTTTGCTATTAATTCACCTGAATTTACACCATGGGAAACATATGTGTGAAATTCTACTTTTTGCGTAAATAAATCGATTACCCACAACCTTTTTGCACAAGAAGGCAGTGAGAAATCAATGAGTGTTACATACCTTGAGTTTTCAATTTCATTCTCTTTAAAGAGTTTGAAATATCCTTTCATAGCATAACTAAACAAAGTGAATGAAGGCAAAGTGTCAACAGATAGGTGGTGATATATGTCCATTGTAAAATTCTGGTTAGTTTCTGTTTCCCATTTCAAATCAGTGTTTGTACTGGATATATTTGTTTGCGATAATGTTGATGTAAACAGTACTAGTATTGTTAAAGCTCTTCTAATCATTTGTTTAGATATGTCTAAATCTGATTCAGGCAACTAAAATATAAAACATGGCAAATACACCAAGTAAACCCTGGTTTATTTATCAACCATTTTTTATGTAAAAAGCTTTTAATTATTTGTAAGAATAATTGTATATATAAATTAGCCCTCCGATGTATATGTTAATGTACGTATTAGTTCATCAATTTCGGGGTTAACGTTTGAGAAATATATCTTGCATTGTGCAATATCTGCTTTTTTCATAAGATCGAATAGTTTATAATAACCATTACTATTAATAGACTTTACTCCATCAAAATCAATGGTTATATTTACCTTTTCGCTAATTAATTCAGAAACATGATCAAATATCTGTTCACCCGCTAACTTGTTAAAATAATTAACATTGTTCACATGTACCCAAATTTCCTTTTCTGTTATTCTTTTTGTTGTTATCATTGTTTCTTTTTTACTATAATTCCAATCCGGTAAATTATATATACTATAACATACGATAAGATAAACACAATATACTTGTAACTTGTTGAATGCTGAATATAAATAGGCGAAATATCACCGATTATATTGTACGAAGACCAATAGTAAGGATGAGACTTTAAGGGATCGCAATGTAACAAATAATTTACTTTACTATTTTGAATAGCAACATCTTTTGAATTACCGTTTTTTAAGTACTTATAAAAATCACGAATAATATCTGCACTAACTTTATCAGGAACTGTCCATAGTGTCATAACAATACTTGGAACGCCTGCATATTTAAACCCCCACGCCATGCTTTTAAACCCTTCACCTGGCTTCAGGTCACCCATTCCGCTTTCACATGAACTTAAGACTATCATGGGGGCATTAAATTTCATGTTATATATTTCGTGTGCATATAAAGTTCCATCTTCTCCTAAGTAGCTTTGTTCAGGATGAAAAACCATTTTACTGAACATTGAATTTTTTTCATCTAAAACTGTATGCGTAGCTATATGTAAAATACTATGTTCTTTTGCCAGTCTTTTAAAATTATTTTCCGTTGCCCTGCCTTTTAAATAAATTTTTGTAGGAAATATCTTAGCGATTGACCGTACTTCATATTCTGTCCCTTTGATATTCCTCAAGTCATTAGCAATACTTTTATCAGGGTATTTCACAGGAGCAAATGCAATAACATTGTTAAATTCTTTACTTGATTCATTGGTGAAAAACAAAGATGCAGAATATGCATAACTTAAAGGTGTTTCTTTAATAAGATATGGTAACGATGTATAATCATATCCTGAAGATGTTATTTTATCAGAGGTCAATAGAATATCAAAAGGGATCATTGCCAGCAAATTATCAGGAATAATTATAAGTGATTTACCATAGCGATATTTGTCAAATGGCTTGATGAGAATTTCATATGTTTTCCTTGCCTCATTCGTAAACTTGAAAAAATTATCATCTAACGAAAAATCAGTATTGGGCTTTTCAATGTGACTTCTTAGGCCTTGAAGCAATTCATAAAACACCTTTCCAACTTTTTGTTTGTTAAACTTTGTATATTCATCGGAAATATAAATTGAAAATAAAAAATCGTCTAAAAGATAGTATTCAATCAATGCTTCGTTTGGCTTGAGTTTAATTTTAACATCGTTAATAGTGATGGCATAAGGATTGTATTTCAGGTTATAATACTCAGGATAACTTTCTTCAAGATAGCTTATCAATTGTTTCTTTTTATGCATTAACTGCGTAATACTATCTGTAAGTTCCTTAAGAATAACAGAATTAATAGCAGGTTTGTTGCTCGCTAGTTTTATTTGGGTTGTTAGTTTCGAAATATTGGTATTTATCTCTAGTTCTTGTTTGGTAATATAGTCAGGAATATTTCCGGTTATTTTAGCCTTGTTTTCAACAAAACTTAGATGTAAGGAAGCTGCTTTACTTTTTTCAATATATTTGAAAGCCGTTTCGATATATTTAAATTCTTTGATATGATCATAACAATCAATCAGGAATTGAATATAATATTTAATATTTACACGTTTTTCTTCGAGTAATATATCAATATCAAAGTCTGATTCCAGAAAAGGCATATATTTTTCTAATAAATCAATACTGTATTTAAAATATTTACCGGCTTCATTTAATAAATTGATATCAATTTGCTCATTCGGCTTTTGGGCTTGCCTTTCAATTATTTTTCCTTTCTCAAAAAGTGCTTTAAAAAGATATTCGTTTTCAACAACCCTATCCGGGCTATAATATTGATAAATTGAATCGGGGTTTAAGAACCCTGTATTCAAAATAATTGATTCATTAAGGTATTCAAAGGATTCATTTAACTGATTATTTTTGACCCCTAAGGATCCTAAATTAGTTAATGTTTTTATTTTTAGAGGATTAGGAATGTAATTTAAATGTAAGATCTTAGTAAGATAGTTACTTTGATTTGTGTAATCTTTTTGTTCACGAGCTAATTCTGAGAGAAGGAAATATGTATCAGCCAATGCTTCTTTATTCGCCTCTTTGTTTCCTAATTGAAGTTTCAGTAATATATTTGCATAGTATTCAGCTAATTTTATTTTATTCATTCTCAAGTATATCCATGATAAACGGTCGTATATAAATTGCAAAAGGTAAGGTGTGTTATTTGCTTCTTTTTCGGCTTTGATTAATACTTCAACTGCCTTTTCGTGATCTTTCTTTTTGATATAAAAGTCACTTATATTTATAAATGATAAAATATAATTTAAAAAATATTTTTCTCTATCTGTGGGTAAAAGAACAGTATCACGATAAGAATTAAAATGTTCTGAAATTTTGTCAAAATAAAAATTTAGCATTCTTTCATTATCTAGGGCCCCAAACATCTCCATTTTATCTGAATATACATACGCAATATGTATTTTGAAAAGTTCAGGACTTTTTTCATACATCTTTTCACAGTTTTTAAGATGGTTATCCGCATGATAATAATCTTTAAGCCTTGTTAATGCCTGACCAATGCACCAATGACATTTAAAACGGTCAATACGATATTCATCTGTGTTTTTTAAATAAACCAATGCAGAATCAAACATTTTAACAGCCAGATAATAGTCTGAAGTACTAAACAAATAAAAATTACCCAGTTGACGATAGATCTTACTTTTAAGTTCTTGAGAAACCTCCGAATGGTAAAAAATATCTTGTATTTTTTTAAACAGGAACGTAGCTTGTTCGATGTTATCAGTATATCTATAGTACGATGCCTTAACTAATAAATGTTTAAGATATAAAACATTTGAACTGTCATTTATTGTTTTTATATTTTTTTCAACTTTAACAAATAAATATTCCAGTTTTTTAAATTCATCAAGCATGTAATAAACCTCTTCTAATAAGATTAATGCCTGAATGGTTCCATACATATCATTATTAATCTCATAGAGCTTGATTGTTTCGAGTAAAATACCTTCACATAAATTATATTCGGCTGTTTTAAACTTTTCTAAAGCTTCTGAATATTTTATATCGGCTTTCGGTACTTCAATACAAACTTTTGCATATAATGCAAAGATAATCAGGTTAATTACTACTATACATACAGTTCTTTTTCCCATCCTTTTTTGAAATCACAACAATTTAAGGAATATACCCGGCATTATTATATATTTCCATGTAATTATTGTTATTCATGAGTTGCTCAAGACTAACATCATTATTTTTCATGTATTCTTCTACTATTTTCCAACCAATCCAATGTACTGCCCTTCCAGGGGATTTGTTTGAGAAATCATTTGTAAAAGGGGCATCATTGATTAACTTGATAATATCCATACGTTCACTGCTGAAAAGTTTCTTATATTCAATCAGGTAAGTCCACATTTTTTTTTCATTCATTTTACAAAAATCTAATTGTTGCTGTGTAAATCCTATAATCAATGAATCAGGTGTGTCGGGTAAGATTTTTTTTGTTGCATATAAAATTTTTCCAACATATATCATTTGTGCCAATACATGGTCTATTGAATCATTGAAAGCATATTCAGTTTGTATCCAATTATAGATGCAATCTGGTATTATTTTGTTTTTATGCATATTTCTGGTTAGATACGAAGGGAAATTTAAACGTTTATAGATCTCTTGTTCTGCTCCAAGGTATTTGTCCAAACCAATGGCTAGTAAACTATCATCCACAATAATTGAAGCGTTAAAGCCCCCTATGTAAGTAATAATCTCTGGTATTAATTTATGTGGGAAGTAATACTTATAATATTTAAAAGCTTTTATGAGGCCCTTCTCATATTTTTCAAAATCGTTGTATAAATTAGTTACTTCCTTGTATGCCAGTTGAACACTGTAATTATAAGTAAATTCCTGAATAAGGTCAGGATAAGCTGGAGAATGGGAACCGCCAATAGTAATAATACGTTGATTAAAAATTTTGAAAAACCAACCATATTCTAACCGCAACTTTTCTATCTCATTTTCAATGCTATTAACATCCATGTTAAACAACTCTTTTTCAAATCTTTTAACCTGTATGTTTACATCAACATTGCTAATATCTGGTTTTTCAATTCTGTTGCATGAGCATATAACTATGAGAGCAAAACACAATGAAAAAATCGAAAATCCAACGCTTTTTAACATCTTCTTATTTTTTAAATTTACCCCAAAGATAATTTTATCTATTTTTGTGGCGAAATATAACGAATCTTTATGTTTATCAATAAATCCAAGTATATTTTAAAGTGATTGTAAATTATTAAGAATATTCATTATGAAAAAAATATTTTATTTAGCGGTTCTGTTTGTGACTATAAACACTTTTGGTCAACATGTGAAAATGGGAATTATAGCCAATCCGCAAATAGCATGGATGGCCCCTGTTGGTACTGATGAAGTTATTAATGAAAAACCAGTTTTTGGATTTGATATTGGTCTATCAATTGAAAAATACTTTACTGATAATTATGCAATCTTAACCGGTATATCACTAAATAACATAGGGGGTAATATTAGTTATTCTGATAGTGTTCAATTAGCAGTTAATGAGGATGTTGTTTGGGCAGAACCAGAAGAAAACATGCTGTATAACTTTCAATATGTTAAAATCCCTTTTGCACTTAAATTTAAAACAAAACAAATGGGATATTTTACATATTTTGCGCAAATCGGACTTGAAGGAAGTGTGAATGTAAGGTCCGATGTTACTTTGGATCAGCAAGATGTTTCAGATGAAAATGTATCAAAAGAAATCAACTTGTTTAATGCAGGGTATTTAATTGGGGGTGGCTTTGAGTATTCAATTGGTGGATCAACTGCAATTATACTTGGGATACAATATCAAAATGGAATGATAGATGTCTTAAAAACGACTGATGATAAGGTGATTACACCAAGGGTAAGCCTTTTATTGGGAGTTATGTTTTAAAAAGAAAGTTAATGAAGATAGCCATAATACAAGAGAATTATACAATAGGTAATTTCGAGGGAAACTTCATAAAAATTAAAAATAGTATTGAGAAAGCACGTGCAAAAGGTGTTGACTTAGCAGTTTTTTCTGAGCTGGCAATTTGTGGGTATCCACCACAGGATTTACTTGAATATAGATCTTTTATTGGAAAGGGAATTGAATATATAAATAAAATAGCTGCTTTAAGTGACGACAATATAGCTGCCCTTGTTGGCGGGCCGGAGTTAAATACAAGTGGAAAAGGCAAGGCTCTTTTTAATTCTGCCTTTTTTTGTTTCCAGGGAGAAGTAAAAAATGTTTTCAGAAAATCTTTGCTGCCAACATATGACATATTCGATGAAAACAGGTACTTTGAACCGAATGATAATTTTCAAGTCCTTGAATTTAAAGGTAAAAAGTTGGCTATTACTATTTGTGAAGATTTATGGTACGAACAACCGGTTTTTACTGATTTTGGGCGTGACAAGTTATACAAGAATGCCCCTATGAAATTATTAGCATCTCAAGATCCTGATATGATAATCAATATTGCTGCCTCTCCTTTTTCATACAGGCATGAAGAAATAAAGAAAAAAATATTATCTGATAACGCGTGTAAATATAAAGTTCCTTTAATTTATGTTAATCAGGTGGGTGCACATACTGAACTTATTTTTGATGGTGGTTCGCTTATATCGAATAGCAAAGGGGAGATAGTTAAAAACCTTTCGTACTTTAAAACTGATTTTGCCATTATTGATAGCGATGAAATTGATCAATTACCTGTAAACAAACCAATTGCTTTTAACCATATTGAAAAGATATATGAAGCACTTATTTTGGGTTTAAGAGATTATTTTCATAAAATGAATTTTTCGAAAGCAATCCTTGGATTGTCTGGAGGTATTGATTCAGCCGTAACATTGGCAATCGCGAAAGAAGCTTTAGGCAGTGAAAATATCAGGGTTTTATTAATGCCCTCAAAATATTCATCTGGCCATTCGGTAAATGATTCAGTAGAAATGGCTGAAAACCTGAATATTAAATATGATATTATTAGTATCAAAGATCTTGTAACCATTTATGAAAAAAGCCTTAAACCTATATTTAAGAATCTTCCGCATGATATTGCAGAAGAGAATATACAGGCAAGGATCAGGGGCACGCTGCTAATGGCTATCTCTAACAAATTTGGTAACATTTTACTAAATACATCAAATAAAAGTGAAGCTTCGGTGGGTTACGGCACATTGTATGGAGATATGAATGGTGGGTTATCTGTACTGGGAGATGTTTATAAAACAGACGTTTATAAACTGGCAGAATTCATTAATACGAAGAATAATGCAATTCCAAAAAATATTATTACAAAGGCTCCATCAGCTGAGTTAAGGCCTGATCAGAAAGATTCTGATTCGTTACCCTCATATGATATACTCGATGAAATTTTATATAATTATATTGAATTACAGGAACCCCTTGAAGATATAATAGAAAAGGGATTTGATGAGAAATTGGTTAAATGGGTGATTCAAAAAGTAAACAATAATGAGCACAAACGATACCAAACACCCCCGATATTACGTGTTTCGTCAAAAGCGTTTGGCTTAGGGAGAAGAATGCCTTTGGTCGCTCAATATAATTATTGATAATATACCTTATTATGCTATATTATTTGAAGTATACTAAAATCTAATAATGAATATTTTTATTCCCCGTATTATTAGTAGGGTTCAAGGTTTAATGCATTATTTTTCAGCATATTTCAGCATATTTCTTGTAATTCAGGGTTTTTTATTAAATTTATTGCCTCATAAAAAAAATTGATAAGATGCCTGAGATATTATCAGAGTGCGAACAGTGTATTAGGTATAAAAAATCTGTTTTTAGTGTTCTTAATGAAGAGGAAATGGACATTTTAGTCTCTCACCATACATGCAGGCTTTATAAAAAAGGAGAAATCATATATAAGGAAGGTGAAAAACCGTTAGGATTGTTATGCCTTTCTGATGGCAAAGTAAAAATTTATAAAGAAGGAATCGGGGGTAGGGAACAAATAATAAGAATGGCAAAACCTGTTG
>JBNLCS010000499.1:0-6856 GCA_050303935.1 Bacteroidales bacterium | reverse complement strand
CTTGTTTCTGTTTCAAAAGAAGGGTAATTTCCCTGAACATTTCCAAAAAGTTCGATGTAAAGGTCGTCTTCCATATGCTATTGTTTTCCTTTTTTTAAATATAAATATCCTATGCAAAGATAGTTGATAACTACAAGGTATCGTACAATGATAAAAATAATCTTGCCAAAAAATACCCATTCTAATGATACCATCGCAATACCAAGGATAATTGAGCTGAAAGAAATTATTTTAAGTATAGATTTTGTTTTAATATTGTAAATACCAAAAGCGATAATACTGAAAGCTTCAATAGTAAATGTGATTAGTATTGCATTTTTTCTTAATTCAGCAATTGACAGTCCGTTTAGTGAAACAATATCAGCTTCAATGCCGGATGAAATGAGATAATCTTTAGTAATGTTTAAAAGGGAAAGTGACCCCGATGCAGATACCATAAGGGTTAATCCCGTTGCTGCAATGCCAAATGATGTAAAATGGGAAAGCGTATTATTAAAAAACCTCAGGTTAATATATAAAGAAGCTGCCAGCGCTATATATAAAACAAGGTTTATAAGCTGAATTATTGAGTTAACCAGGAATAGAGTGTAATGGTTACCTATGAACTTTAAAGAGTCGTGAATACCATTTACATCAATTTTAATATGAACATTTGTAATTTCTCCGGTTAACAGGGAGAAGAAAAGTAAAATAAATAATATACCGGTAAGCCGGTCGTTGCTTTTATCGTAAGTTATAATCCGTTCCATGGTTCATCAATTAATTGCAATATAATAGCTTTAAAAAGTTTATTACAATAACATGCACATAGGTTAATAACAATTGATATTATTTATTAACATTACAAGATGTTAAAGAAACAAAATAAAGTATTTATAGTATTTCAAAGCCTAGGATCAAAAGGTCATCAATTTGGTAATAATCCCCTTTCCATGTATAAAATTTATCCAGTAAGAATTGTTTTTGTTCTTCAAAACTTAAGTTAGAAGAGTTAATTATATGTTGTTGAAATACTTTATATCTCATTTTCATTCCGTGTTCACCTCCAAACTGGTCTGCATATCCATCTGAAAAAAGATATATTTTGTCACCTTTTTCAAGTTGGAATTCATTATTAGTAAACGGTTTGTTCATACGCAAACTGAACCCTATTGGCATGCGGTCACCTTTAATTTCAATTAGTTCACAATTTCTCATAATGTAAACAGGGTTGTGGGCACCGGCAAATTGCATCATTCTTGTTTTGGTATTAATAATGCAAAACGAAAGGTCCATACCGTCTGCAGCTTCGTCCATTTTACCGGTTTGGTTTAACGATGAAATTACTTTTTCGCGTAAAAGGTCCAGTATTTTATTTGCAGGTTTATTTTTGTTCCGGATTACCATTTCATTTAAGAGCGAGATACCCAGCATACTCATAAATGCCCCCGGTACACCATGTCCAGTGCAATCTGCTGCAACTATGTACAGGTTATCATTGCTTTTTTCTACCCAGTAAAAATCACCACTTACAATGTCACGCGGCATGTAAATCAACATGTGGTTAGGGATAAACTCATTTATTTTTTCTTCCCGGGTTAAAACCGCTGACTGGATAAAACTTGCATATTTTATACTGTCCGTAATGGAGTGGTTTTGTTTTTCAATCTGACTTTTTTGGTTGCTGATTTCCTTTTTCGCTTTTTTCAGGTCAATATGTTTACCAAATAATTCAATGGTTTTTTGTTTGTTTTTTTCTAAAACTTTTTCCAGTCGTTCATTTTTTTCCTGAATCTCCTTTTGGGCTTTTTTCAGGTCAACATGCTTGCCAAACAAGTCAATAGTTTTTCTTTTCTTTTTGTTATAGGCCAGTTGCAATTTTTGTTTTTGCAGTTCCAGTTCCTGGTTTTTAATTTTTATTTCTTTTTGGGCTTTCTTTAAATCAATATGTTTTCCAAAAAGTTCAATAGTTTTTTGTTTGTTCTTTGTAATGGCTTTTTCAAGTTTCAGGTTATGAAACTCAATATCCTTCTGGGCTTTTTTTAAATCAACATGTTTTCCAAAAAGGTTGATGGTTTTTCTTTTGTTTTTATCAAAATACTTCTTTAATTTTTCATTTTGTATTGCAAGTCCTGAATTTGCAAGGTGAAACCTGACCAGGTTATTAATTCTGAATTCAAATTCTTCTTTTGTAAAGTTATGGTTTATACAGTCAATAATTTCATTGTCGGTGTTTTTAAAGAATTTATTGTCTTTGTTAATTAAAAGTATAGGGAATTTAACTTGTTCTTCCAGTTTCTTTATACTGTTGTGATAAGTTTTTAACGGACACAAAATTACAGAATAGGAATTATCGAGATCTTTAATATCTTCAAATTTAACAGTTTTTAATATGTTAAACTTTCTTGCTGAAAGAGAATTATTCATCCAACTAAGAAGTCCCTCCTCACAATCTATGGCTAAAATATTAATTTTCATCCAGCAGTAATACGTGTTTTTTATAGTTTAAGTTTAAATTATAAAAAAAATATTTAAATCCCGATCAATTTTTCAACATATATATATATTCGTGAAAATCCAATGGTACAACACATGGGGATAAATGAGTTTAATGAACTATAGAAATCCACGTCCTATGGGCGTGGTCATGTTTGAGGGGCTATGCCTGTTACTCGATAGAGGAATAATGGAAAAGTGGGATAATGGAAGAGAATGTATTAATGCATTTCCTGACATTTCATTTCAATATTCCATCATTCCTATTTATGTTTGTGAAGCCCTATGGGTTTTAATTAAAGCCACCTTCTTTGAGGGTGGATTCTTTACTACATCAATCGCAGTACCGTTAATAAAATAGCTTCAATTTTGTAGCGTTGTTAGCGTGCTGTAGGATAGTTTGTTCGTTTATGCTAGTTTCACATTCTGGTGGCGATTGCATTAGCTACTGTTTGTGTTTGTAAAATAAAATTGCAAAATATTTAATAATATTTTCAGAATTGTTATATATTGGATTGAAAAATATATTTTAAAAAATGACTGATAAACATTGGGATGATCTGGTAAAGATCATCAACGGAGAAATTCTAGACCCTTTACCTATAGGTTTTATTATTGATTCACCCTGGTTACCAAACTGGTATGGTACAAAAATTCTGGATTATTTTACAAGCGATGATATTTGGCTGGATGCTAATTTTAAAGCTATGGAAACATTTCCGGAAGTTATGTTCTTTCCTTCTTTTTGGAGTGAATATGGCATGTGTAGTGAACCTTCAGCTTTTGGGGCAAAATGTTGGTTTCCGCGTGATGAATTTCCACATGCTGATAAAAATATTTTTTCTGTTGAAGAAATTAACCGTCTTCAAAAGCCAAATCCCGAAACTGATGGCCTGGCCCCATTTTTAATGAACAGGTTAAGGATAAACCAGAAGAAAATAGAAGACAGGGGATATAAAATAAGGTTTTCGGTTTCCCGTGGCCCATTAAATATTGCTTCATATTTAATGGGAACAACAGAGTTTCTTATGGCCATGATGACAAATCCGGAAGAAACCATAGCCTTGGTTGAAAAAATAAATGACTACCTGATTGGATTGCATGCGATGCAAAAAAGCGTGTTCCCTTCAATTGAGGGGATGCTGGTGCTTGATGATATTATTGGTTTTATGGGGGAAGAAGAATTTAAAACTTTTGGATTGCCGTTTTTTAAGAAACTTTTTAATACGGATGCAAAGGTAAAAATGCTTCATAATGATGCGGATTGTAATGCTTCGTTAAAGTTCCTGCCTGAAATGGGCGTGAATTTGTTCAATATGGCTTTTGACACAGATTTAAATACATTGAAAGAACAAACAGGGAACTCAATTACAATGTTGGGTAATATTCCTCCTCGTGATGTCCTGGCTGCTGGTAATAATGAGGAAATTGAGGCCCATGCTCGCAAATTAATAGATGGTTTACGTGATAAATCCAGGGTTATTTTTTCATGTGGTGGAGGTATGCCTCCCGGGGTAACAACCGAAAGTATTAAAACCTTTATTTCTGCAGTAAGAAAATAAACATTATATTTTCAATTCGATTAATTCAAAAGAAGAGGGTGTCTAAAAAGTTAAGAATTAATGAAAATTCGTCATATTATTACTTTGCGCAACTTTGCGACTTCTTCTTTGTGAATCTCTGCGTAACAGCTACTTACAATTATTACGCAAAGTGACACAAAGAAGACACAAAGGTTCGCAAAGACTTTTTTAGACAACCTCTTTGTTTTACAATAAATTCTTTACATAGTCTGCCAGAAATTTCCCTTTTTTTGATTTTTGATAAGAAAACCTCAAAGACAGGGCTTTTGAAGTTTTTGAAAACAAGGAGCTTACACCTTATAAATGATTGTTTCAAAAACGAAAATAACGCAGTATTTGGCGTTTTCTTGCAGAAACTACTTAGTAACCATTTCATCATGTTAATTGTTTTAAAAGAGAAATGTTTTATTTGGAAATGTATTTAACTAATTTTGTAGATTGTCTTACATAGAAAATAAAACAGGCAAGTTGAAGTTTAATCAGAATAAGAAAGGTGTAAGGTTATATGAAAATTACTAGAAAAAAATATACATACCTGGGAATAGTGGTAATTCTGTTTTTATCGGTTTTTTTAATTAATTTTTCAGAAGAAGAAAAAAACCTTGAACTGTTTAGTGCATTAAAGAATAAAGATGCGGTTTCTTCCCTTAGGTTACCAGCAAATTTGACATTTGCAAATGAGGAGGTTCCCCTTAACAATTTTGATACCCGGGAAAGTCTTGAGCGGGAATTGATTGTAAATACATATTGGCATTCTCAAACTATTTTATTGATTAAAAGGTCTAAGCGTTACTTCAACGTGATCGATTCAATATTAAAGGTTTATAATGTACCGGTTGATTTTAAATACCTGGCTGTAGCCGAGAGTGGGTTGGCACAAGTAGTGTCTCCATCCAATGCTGTGGGATTTTGGCAATTTCTGGAAGGTACGGCACGCGACTATGGGTTAGTGGTAAATGATATGGTTGATGAACGATACCATGTTGAGAAATCGACTGAGGCAGCTTGCAAATACCTGAAAGAATCATATGAAAAATTTAATAGCTGGACCCTTGCTGCTGCATCTTATAATGCTGGAAGGCGTTTTGTTACTGAGCAAATGGAACAGCAAAAGCAGAATAGTTACTATGATTTGTTACTGGGCGAAGAAGCAGAACGTTATGTGTTTAGGATAATCGCCCTGAAACTGGTAATGGAAAACCCGAACGACTATGGGTTCGATATTTTTGGGGATGGTTATCAACCTATACCTTATAATAAGGTTATAATTGACCAGGACGTTGAAGATTTTGGGGCATTTGCCATAAACCATAATACAAATTATAAATTACTTAAATTGTTAAATCCTTGGTTGCGAAAGCCTTATTTACGTATTGAAAACGGAAAATCATATGAGGTAAAAATACCGGCAGAATCATTAAGGAAAGAAGATTAATAAGAAATGCAAAAGGAAAAAATTGATAACCAGGGAAAAAACATAGAGGTATACGGTGCCCGTGTGCATAACCTTAAGAACATTGATATTAAAATCCCCCGGAATAAATTTACCGTAGTTACAGGCTTAAGTGGTAGCGGAAAATCTTCATTGGCATTTGACGTGATCCATGCAGAAGGGCAGAGAAGGTATATTGAAACCATGTCATCTTACGCACGCCAGTTTCTGGGTAACCTTGAAAGGCCTGATGTTGATAAGATAACCGGCTTAAGCCCTGTAATATCAATTGAGCAAAAAACAACCAATAAAAATCCTAGGTCAACCGTGGGCACCATAACCGAGGTATATGATTTTTTACGTTTGTTATATGCCAGGGCTTCTATTGCATACTCTTACAATACAGGGGAGCAAATGGTAAAATATTCTGATGATCAGATATTGAGATTGATTATTAAACAATTCGAAAGTAAGAAAACTTATATTTTGGCACCATTGGTAAAGGGTAGAAAAGGGCATTATCGTGAATTGTTTGAACAAATGCGCCGGAAAGGTTTCTTGTATGCCCGTGTGAATGGTGAAATAAAAGAAATGACTTTTGGTTTTAAGCTCGACCGCTACAAAACCCATCATATTGAACTGGTGATTGATAAACTGGTTGTAGAAGAAAAAGATAAAAAACGATTACGTGATTCAGTAGATGTGGCAATGAAAATGGGAAAAGACACCATTATGGTGGTGGATGCTGAAACCAATGAAGCAAAATTTTTCAGTAAACAGCTTATGTGTCCTACAACAGGGATATCATATAATGAACCTGCCCCACATACATTTTCGTTTAACTCGCCACAGGGGGCATGTCATAAATGCAACGGACTGGGAGAGGTGAGTGTGGCCGATATAAAAAAAATTATTCCTGACAGAAAACTGAGCATAAAAAAAGGGGCAATTGAACCGTTGGGAAAATATAAACCTTCATTGATTTTTTGGCAGATTGATGCCATTGCTGAACGGTTTGGTTTTGATATTGATACCCCTTTTAAAGATATTCCCGAAGAAGCAGTGGATGTTATTTTATATGGATCAGAAGAGCCCTTTAGGTTAAAAAATACCCCTCTTGGTGAATCAAGTAGTTATTTTTTAAGTTTTGAGGGTGTAGTGAATTACGTGATGAACCAAAAAAGTGATGAGGAAGAAACAAAATCAAAATCATGGGTAAGCCAGTTTGTTGAGCGAAAAACTTGTCCGGATTGCCACGGTGCCCGTTTGGCCAGGGAACCATTATGTTTTAAAGTTCATGATAAAAATATTGCTGAGCTAGCGCAAATGGACATTGGCCAGTTAAGAAAATGGTTTGAAAATATAG
>JBNLCS010000498.1:0-3881 GCA_050303935.1 Bacteroidales bacterium | reverse complement strand
TGAACTAAATTTCCCATAAAAACGATAAGTAGTATAAGAAATATATTGAGGATGGTTCTTGAAATAAAATACTGTTTTTCCATGATTTGAAATTTTACATTAAACTAATATTTAGAACTATTTAATAAATACAATAAAGCCCCTGATGATAAAATAGTAAGCCAAGGTGTAACACTGTGAAGGGAATTCACGGATTTTGGAAATTGTTTATTCATGCTAAGCATGCCACCTGTAGCGATGGTCCCTAAAAAGCATACGTTTAATGAAATTGATGCAAAAGATTCAAGGAAGGTTAATGAAGCAGTTTTTTGTTTTTTCAATACAGTAGCATCCAAAAAGACCAGGTTGGATACAGCGGATAATTTATGTAATGTTAGTAAAGCTGTATTGGGGGGCCTTTCTCCGGCCGAAAGTATAAACCCGGTTGTTACCATGGGTACAAACAGGCCAGCGGATATAAGGGTGCGGGTTTTCATGTTGTATTTTAACCCATCTTGCCAGGGTTCATCTGTTGATGTTAAAATGGCCAATGTATACGGAGCAACATAGCTGGAATTTTTTAGTACGAAGCCTGATGTGCTTTTAATAGTAAATGTGTTTTTGTTTGAATACCCATAATTCAAAAATAACGGTTTGTTTTGGGTGAAAATATCTGGCTTATATCCTATATTCAAATACATCAATTCATTTAAATTGTTTTGTGAAAATGAAACTAAGCAAACCAGCATCATACATACTATAACCAATTTTGTTTTCATACTTTTTAAATTTGTGTGTTAGAATTAGACATCACAAAACTAATATGGTATTGGAAGACGATTGTTTGACAAAAGTCAAAAAAACAAAATTAGTTGGATAATAAGGATATTGAAGAATTTACCAGTGCATGTCGTCTTCTACTAGACGTATCCATTTTACATTATTCCCTGGGTTAGTCGTTACAGATGTTCAATGATGTTCACAATTTTTAATTTTTCAAGGCTGGCAGTGTGATTTTAACCTTTGTGCCATTTCCTTCTTCTGATTCAAATTCAAGTATGCCCTTATGCTCTTTGATTATGGAGTATGTGATGGATAAGCCCAGGCCTGTCCCCTTTCCTGGATCTTTTGTAGTAAAAAACGGATCGGTAATTTTTGTTAAATATTGTTTTGGAATACCTTCTCCATTATCCGCAATAATAATATTGATGGTATTGTTCTTTTTTATGGTTGAAATTTGTATTTCCCCTTCTTCTGATATGGCTTGCACCGCATTGGTCAATATATTTAAAAATGCTTGATGCAATTGTCCAACGTTTCCAATAGTATTTAGAGGTTTTTTTTCATATTTTTTACGAATTCGTATTCGGTTTTTCGTTTGATTGCCCAACATGGTTAAACAATTGTCTAAAATGGGATGAAGTTTGCAGGTTTCATTCTTTGCGCGGTTATCACGGCTAAATTGGTTTAACCCTTTAACTATTTCTGTTACTTTATCTAAGCCTGTTTTTAGTTTGTCAAAAAGTGAGTTGATAAGTTCCCGGTTACCCCAGCCTTCTTCTTCATAATTTGATTTTAAAGCCATATACGATCCCATGATGTAGTTAAGCGGATTATTAATTTCATGGGCAACACCGGCGGTTAAAATACCCAGGGAGGCCATCTTTTCTGCTTGTACCATTCTTGTTTGAGCTTCCTTTAGGTCGTTTAGGGCCTGTTTCAGCTCTTGGATCTGTAGGTTGATTATCTGGTTTTTTTGGGAAAGTTCTTCATTTGTTGATTTTAGCTCTTCAATTACGTTGTCTAACTCCCGTGTTTTTTCTTTTACCTTTAATTCCAGGTTATTCTTGTGTTCTTTTAGTTCTTTTTCAACCTGTTTTTGATGGGTCAAGTCTTGATGAAACGATAGTAAGTAGGGTTCTCCGTCCAGATTTATTTGTTGTGTAGTTACAAGTATTTGAATAACATTACCTTTTTTATGAAAGTGTTCTACTTCTGATTGAACTATTTCTCCTTTTGATAAACGTTTAAGTTTTTCAGTCCTGCTTGAAAAAACTTTATCTTTTAATACATCAATTTCAGAAATGTTTTTGTTTAATACTTCTTCAATTGTATAGCCATGCATTTCTGCAAATGCATTATTTGCCTGGACGATTTTTCCTTTTATGGTCATTAAAAAAATACCTTCTGGAGCCTGGGAAAACAAATTTCGGTATAGATATTCACTTTTTTCGAGTAATTTTTTTGCTTCTAAAAGGGATTGTTCATTCTTTTTTCTTTCTGTTATGTCCTGATTTACCCCTATTATTTTTATAGCCTTTCCCTTATCGCTTTTTAAGATTTTGTAACGTACATTGATGCAGCCCTCTTCACCATCCGCATATATTATACGATGCTCTATTTCAATACTAAAACCTTTGTCCGCTATATTTCTATTTTTTTTAATTTCTTTTGCAATCAGATGTTGGTCATCGGGGTGAACAAACTGTTTGGCATATTTCTCCGATGTCATAACATATCCATTCATTTCCTCAGCAGTAGTCCGTAATATCTCATAAAATTCATCTGTAAATGTAAAAAGGTCTTCTTCAAAATTGTATTCCCAATGCCCCATCTTTCCGATCCTTAACGCGTTACTTAAATGTTCTTCGCTTGTTCGTAAGGCTTTTTCGGCGTTTATACGTTCTTTTATTTCAGTTTCAAGTCGTTGGTTTTTAATTTGCAGGTCATGATGTAAACGTGCATTTTGGATACCTATGGATAATTGGTTAGCAACCGTTTGCCCCAAATCGATTTCTTCTTTTGTAAAATGTCTTGATTTATTACTTGTGCCTAAAATGAGAACGCCAAGTACTTTCATTTCCTCAACAAAAGGAAAGTATAATAAACTCCTCAACTTTCTTATCTCTACTACAAACTTTTCTGCCTTCGAAAGTTTGGCAGTTCTGGTATCAGGTAAAAATAAAGGCTTTTTTAATTGGATTGTTTTTTCTATATGCGGGTGATCAGCTATGCTTATTTTTCTCAGGTTGTCAGGTAAATTTGGGTCTAATGGTGGAGTGGTAGCTCCCAGGTAAAGTTTATTTTCTTTTTCAACCAGGTAAATAGCTGCCGTTTCTATCTCAAGCAATTCAGACATCCCATCGCTAATAATCTGCATTACCTTTTGGTAATCTAGTGTACCAATTATACTCTGGCTTATTTTGAGTAGAACATTCTGTTGAACAGGATGTTCTGTGTGTTCAATATTTTGATTTTCAGTACCCTTGACCATTGTATTAAGATACATAATTTTTTTTTGTTCTCAAAATGAAATACCGGGCTGTTATAAATCCTGTTAAATCTGTTTTATAGAAATTATAGAATATTTTTAAACATGCTACTAAACAAGATGCTGGTGGACAATATAAGAGGTTCTTTCTTATCTAAGATAATTTATTTAATTACAGTAACTTATCAAGTTTTGGTATCAATTGTCTTATTCTGGAATGGAGAGACAATTGGCAGAAGGGGTAGGGATGATTGGGCGGGTTACATATGTTCTCTTTGACCTTTATTATTCATATACTTTGTGAATTGAAGAGGCAAAAGACGGTATTTAATTTGTTCAAATTTTTTATAAAAAGAAATGGTTTTGTGAGGTTTTAAAATCAATCTTTCAAAGCTTTTAATGGTTGGTGCTTAAGTTTTCCGTCTTTCACTAGCAATGGGGTTACCAGTGCTTTAGATTTCTGGTTAAACCCGGATTATGTGTTAGAATATCGTAATGAGAGTTGCAAATGCGATAAAATATGGGTTTTCAAAAAGGATGCATAGCCACCGTTATGGTGAGTTTTTGAAAACCAACGAAGTCTCATATTTTGAAATAGTTACATCTCGGAATAGATGTTCTAATGCCTATT
>JBNLCS010000497.1:0-4192 GCA_050303935.1 Bacteroidales bacterium | reverse complement strand
ACCACAACCTATTTCCAGTATTTTTTTATTAGTACTGCAAAACGACTTATAAAATGGTATGTCGATATCGAATTCCCCAACATATTTATCATAAAACGCTGAGAATATCTTGTACGTTTCAATTGGATTATTCATTGCTTTACATTTTAGCTCCTTACAATGATTTTATAAAACCTCTTTTTATTCGTATAAACTTGATTTAACGTATTGTTTTTCAGTTAAATAATTTTTAACATTTTCGTTTTGTATTTCAATTACCATGGATCCCTCATTTTTAATCATGCTTGTTTCATTATTATTCTTTTCGTCAATCTAACGATTTTTTAACAACTTGGCATAAATAATTTTCAAACAGTCACAAGCACTTTTATCTCAATATTGTTTTTACATATTACCATCGTTATCTGAATTAATCCCGCTAATTTATAATGACCTGATTAACGATTTACAGATCATACCCGAAGGCCTTGTCAGGTCAAATAGAATATCATATTAAATAATAGGGCAATCATCTCTTTCACTAACCTGAAAGAAATTATAAAATATTACACACGTTTTTTACTATATAGTTACTTATCAGTATCTTAAAAGAAAATAATACGATACTCAAGTATTATGTAGATTTAATCTAAATTAATATCTAATTAAATCATTTATAACCAATAACTTATCGCTATTGTTAATATTTTGTTAATTTAGAAATTTCCCAATGATAATTAATAAAATTATTGAATTTTGTGGATTTGGTAAAATGGTACATTTGGCAAAAATTTGTTGCCAATACCAAGATTAATTTTACATACACCAATTTAAAATGGACAAACAGGTATTATTTTGTCACTGTAAAAGCAATATTGTATCACCGGAACTTGAAAATGAATTAACAAACTACCTTAACAATAGTAATTTGAACATTACCCACATTTACGATTTATGCGGTATTTGTGTGGAGGAAAAAGAAGTTACACGTAATTTGTTCCCTAACAAAAAACAAACCTTATTAATAGCATGCCATACCAGGACTATTGACTCGTTAATTCGTTTTTCTCAAATAAATAACACTTCAAGCAACTATCAATTAATTAATGTCAGGGATTTATCGTATAATGAAATTACAAACCAAATAAATGCGTTTAAAGAAGACAACGGTGCAAGGGGTTCAGTTTCAACAGTGAAATATAATGATGAATGGCCATCCTGGTTTCCGGTAATTGATTACAACAGGTGTGTAAACTGCGGTCAGTGTGCCGACTTTTGCCTTTTTGGCACCTACTCAAAAATTGACGGAAAAGTTATAGTATCAAATCCGAAAGCCTGTAAAAATAATTGTCCGGCCTGCGCACGCCTATGCCCCCAAACGGCCATTATTTTTCCAAAATACAAAGAAGGCGGGGCAATTTCCGGAAGCTCAATGATTGATGAACAACTTGAGCAAGAGCGAAGAAGAAATGATACCCATGAAATTCTTGGAAGTGACATATACAAAACGCTTGAAAACAGGAAAAGGAAAAGGCAGCAATTATTAAAAAACGAAGCGCGTGAAAAAGCAATGAAAGAAAGAGAAGAAGCATTAAATAGTATAAAACAAAACGATATTTTTAATCCTTTTGGAAATATAAAACCTGCTAAATAATTAGGATGTCAATATTAAAGCAAATAATAAAATCTGATAAAAAGTGCCTGTTCAAATTCATCTATAACTTCGGCATTAAAGGTGCCATTGGTTTCAGCCGGTATAGTAAACGTAAAAGAAAAGGATTGGCATTTCCCGCTTTTCAGTTTATATCGGTTACCAACGATTGTAACTTAAAATGTCAGGGGTGCTGGGTCACAAATGATAAAGGGGTTCACAGGTTAGAACTTGACCAGATAGATGCTATAATTTCTGCCGGAAAGAAACAGGGATCATACTTTTATGGGATACTTGGCGGTGAACCTTTAATGTATAAAGAGTTGGTAACCATTTTTGAAAAACACAACAATTGTTATTTCCAGCTTTTCACAAATGGGACCCTGCTGAATGATGCCATGGCCCAAAAATTAAGAAAGTGTGGAAATGTAACGCCCTTAATTAGTTTTGAAGGCAATGAACAAGTTGCGGATATACGGAGAGGGGGTGCCATGGTTTACAAAAAAACCCTTAAAGCTATTGAAACGTCAGTTAGGAACAAGCTAATAACCGGTGTGGCAATAAGTGTATGCAAATCGAATATTGATATGGCGCTATCGGATGAATTTATTAATTTAATTTCAGATAAAGGGGGCGTATACCTTTGGTATTACATTTACAGGCCTTCAGGCAGTGACCCTCAATACGAATTGGCGCTTGATGCTTCAGAAATAGAACGTTTAAGGCAATTTTTGGTTGACGGGCGCAAAAAGTATAATATAATACTGATCGATTCTTACTGGAATGGACAAGGTGAACCTTTTTGTCCGGCAGCCGAAGGTTTAAGCCATCATATTAACCCGGCAGGTTTTATTGAACCTTGCCCGGTGCTTCAGATGTCGTGCGAAAACATAAGCCATGGTAATCTGAATGAATTGTATGAAAACTCTCATTTTTTAAGTGATTTCAGACATCAGATATATAAAAAGACAAAAGGTTGTATACTTATGGAAGACCCTCAATGGCTTAAAAGATTTGCTGAAAAGCACCAGGCAACAAACACCTCTAACAGGGACGAAATGTGGGAACAGTTGGCTATATCTCCCTCTGTAAGTAGTCATGGGCAATGTAAAGTAATACCGGAAAAAAGCAGGGTGTACCGTTTTGTCAAAAACAGGGCATTTTTTGGACTTGGAGCTTACGGTTAATATAATGTCAAAGATTAAAGCGATATCTTTTTCAGGACAACAAATGGATGGGACTACCTTAAAACTGTTTATGCCCCCGGAAAGTCAAACCCGGAACCAAATACGGCGTTTGGTAAACCAGTATTTTAATAATGCAGCAGTGATCCCACCCATAACATTTCAAAAACTTAACCAATATGCTACCAGCTTGATGACCGTGAACAACTGGGAATATGATAATTACGCGTTTGTCCTGATTTGTTGTGGAAATGCTGTATGGAGAAAAATAATGGCAACAATCCCTTTTCACCGGAGAATTTTGCTCTTGCCCGAATGCCTTCGGGATTCGAAAAAATGCATTGCCGAAACCGATGAACTGGGCCTTATTTGTAAAGACTGTGGTAATTGTTCAATTTCGGGAATAATAAACTATGCCGAAGATCTGGGATACCGGACAATTGTAGCAGAAGGGACCACGCTTGCTTCAAAACTGATAGAAAGTGGTAAAATTGATGCCATTGTTGGGGTTGGCTGTATGGAATCGCTCCAAAAAATATTCAACGTGGTCACAAAATATTCATTACCAGCGTTGGGGGTCCCATTGCTATACAATGGGTGTGTTGATACTACTGCTGACCTTGATTGGTTAAAAGAAGAAATATGTGAATATGAACCCTCAGGCCCCAAATTAATAAAACTTCAACGTCTAAAAGACGAAATAAATTCAATTTTCACATCTGAAAGTATCACAAAAATACTAGGGCCAGCCGGTTCGGAAACTGAAAATATCGCACGGCAGGCCCTCCTTTCAAAAGGAAATCGCTGGCGCCCAATGTTAAGTTTAATTACGTACCAGGCATTAACAAATAATATTCAGCCAAAAATTCAAAATGCTATTGCATTGGCAGTAGAATGTTTTCATAAAGCTTCGCTTATACACGATGACATTGAAGATAATGACACGGTTCGCAATGGTTCAGAAACAATTCACAAAAAATATGGGGTCCCTGTTGCACTTAACCTTGGGGACTTGTTAATAGGCAAAGGGTATAAGATTATAACCAACAGTGCAATGCCCTATAAAAATAAGGAATTTTGCCTGCAAGTGGCTTCGCAAGGACATGTTGATGTGTCCATAGGCCAGGGTGAAGAGTTGTTGAGTTTAACAAGCAAGAAAATTATTCCTGTCAGTAAAATTTTGGAAATATTTAAAAACAAAACTGCAGCCGCATTTAAAGTAGCCTTATTAATGGGAGCTGCAGCAACCGAAACCAATGATGAAACCCTCACCCTCTTAAACAATTTTAGTGAAAATCTGGGTATTGCATATCAGATTCAAGACGATATAGCTGATTATCATGGTAACAAAGGTGATATTTTATCGAGGCAATTTTCC
>JBNLCS010000496.1:0-3528 GCA_050303935.1 Bacteroidales bacterium | reverse complement strand
ACGTATGTATCCATTTTTTCACCAAATTTTACATTTTCCGATTCAGGTAGAAACATAAAGGCTGCCATTGCTGAGAAACCACCAAATTCAGCACCAATGCTCGGTTCCAGGTAATGATTCATTGAATATTCGGTCCAGTCACCACCAAAATAATAATCGGTAACAGCAATTGAAACAGGACCAAATGAATAACCAGCATATAAATCCATTTCCAAAGCTTCATCACCGCCGGTGTTGACAGAACCCCAACCACCAATTGCAAAGTCTCCTGCACTAAATTCAACCCATGGCTGGAAAGCAGCACCAGTTCCGAATTTAGCACCCCTCCATAGGTAGCTACTATAAATGTCCAACCCAGTATCCCATTCCTGAGCTTTTGTCATTGGAGCGATCGAGAGTAACAATAGCAAGCTTGTTGCAAATAAAATTGTCTTTTTCATAGTTGTAATTTTTAAAAGTTAAAATTTTGCTTTTAGATTTTCACTTCGTATTTTAAAAAATGATATTATTTGATATTAACCCCTAAAAAAATATACGATAATTAAAAAATATATTAAAATAATTAGTTATACCCCTGTTTGAATTAGATGTCTGATCAAAAGTATTTATGAAATTGAAATTAACCCCTGGTTTGATTAAAAATTATCTCTGTGTTAACAAAATTTTAATATTAGGATCAAAAAAGACTCAAAAAGGCATTAAAAAAGGGACTATGGTAGCAAACTATCATTAAAAGCCATGAATGAATGCCAATTGGCTAAAGCAAAATTTCGTGATTATCGGTGTAAATACCCTATTTAAAAGAAGATATTGGGTTTGGAGATAATAAATAAACGAAATTGTTAAAAATTAGTTCGATAATGTTTTAAGGTTAATTGAAAGTATTTCACCTCTAAGGTTATCTTTTGATTTTGTATATATAATTAAAGGTTGTTGAGTTGTAATCAGGTTAGCTGGTACTTTAATTTGCATTGGGATTTTTGCACCGGAAGAAATTTCGTTTAAGTTTAAAATTTCTGAAAGATAGAATTGCAAAACTTCCTTATTATTTTGTGATAATATTATAGATGGTTGCGAAATGTGATCAGCAAAAATCGAAAATGGATTGTAATTAATTATTCTAAGATCAATGTTAAAACCATTTTCAATAAGAGTTAATTTATTTAATTCGATTTCAAGTTCTTTTAACGTTTGAAAATCAGTTATAGTAAAATATCCTTTCATCTCTCCAGTGGTCATTAGCGTTAAATTTGGTGGATTCATGTGTTTAGATTGAATTGCAAAAACATCTTCGCCTTCCGCAAATTGTTCATAATTCCACAAATTATATTGGCAAAACCGGTAATCAGGTGTTGAAAGATAAACAGCCGAATCTCCTGTGTAAAACATGTAATTACTTATGGCTGCATAATTATTAAAGAACCCAACCGTTTTTCCTTCCGCTAATTCTTTTAATTGAAATGCGTTGTTTTCGCGATTGTAAAAGGTAATTTTTAAGTTGCCAAAATTTGGGATAACATCTAAAGCAAGATATAACCTGAATAAAAGAAGAAGCACAATTACCGGCGATGCCAAACGTATAAACCATTTTCTTGTTTTTATATCATAGCGGATTAAAGGATAGGTTAAAAACATGATCATTGGAATTATTGCAGCCAACCAGTGAATTTCAATTCGGTTTTTAAAACTCATTACAAAGAACAGTGCAATAAATCCAATAATATTGAAAACCAGGGCCCGTTGAAACAGGTTTTTGGTTTTAATGTTTCGAAGTTTCCAAAATACCAAAACACCGGATAATGGTCCTGAAATTAGTAATACTCCCGACAAATACGGAAGTATATATTTAAACTGAAAAGGTTTTGCCCTTTCTACCAAATGATATTGAAATGTTGGAAAGTGATTATTTACCTGCCATAATGCATGAGGAATCAATAGTAATGCAGAAACTAAAATTATCAGATAAAAAAATTTGTTTTTAAAAAGCTTCAGATTTGATAATAGTGTAAAGCCGATTACAAGAAAAGCATGGTATTTACTGTAAATCATAGCAGTAATTATAAATCCAAGTAAAACAGAATTAATTAAATCTGGCTTTTCAAGAAATTTCTTATATAGAATAAGGAATAGCATTACAAATAAAAGCAAAGGATTATCCGGTATTGCCAGAAATCCTGATATGTGAGTATGTATTAGCGGAAATGATACAATAAAAAGAATAAGGAATAAAAAATCTTTTCGTTCATTAAGCTCATTAACAATTAGAGCAAAGGTAGCTGTTGAAAAAAGTACGATTAAAAGTCTTACTCCAATTTCTTCGGGTAATAATATATGTCCTAAATTAATAAATAACGCAACCATTGGAGGATGATCAAAATAGCCCCAGTCAAGATTTTGTGAATACATCCAATAATACGATTCATCAGAATGTAATCCGGTAAATATTGCCTGTAATAAATTTATTAGGAACCAAATACCAATAATTATATAATGCCTCTTTTCAAAATTTTTCATCCACATCTAATTTTTCCGGGGTTTTGCAATTAAATATTTAGTACTGCTGTTTTTTAGATTTTCAACGGGATTTTGTAAAAATTTTGGAAATTTTGAAACAGGAACCCTTAACCATTCTTCCGATCCCTTAAAAATCAAGTAATTTTTCAAATCAAGTTTATTTTCTTCCCGAGCATCAAATACGAGAAAATGATTTTTGTTGTTTGGCAGAACAAAAATGGTGTCCATACTTATGACATTCCATTTATCGTGACAATGAATTCGAATATTTGAAGCCGCGCGTATGTTTCCATAAACGTAAATATCATTGTTTTCTATGTTACCAAGTTCATTAAGATGATTAACCAGCTGTTTCCCCGGATTAGGCATTAGTAAAGGATAAAGCAATATGAAAACGTTAAAATACATAATTAATATACCGTTGGCTATTGCAATTTCAAAACTAATGTTTTTGAATATACCCCATTTCCAGTTTATGAGAAATAGGGCAGAAATTATGGTTCCTGTAATAAGTATCCAATCAGGCAAAATGAGTAGGGTATATAATATATTAATAAGAAGCAAAATCAGATTTACTACGAAGAAAATCCAGACAATTGTTTTTTTACTTGCGGTTTTAATTTCAGTAAGAACAAACGCTATAAAAATGGAAACCAGCGGAATTACAGGCAACAAGTAGCGATCGTAAAATTTGAAAACTGCACCCGACATTAAAATAATTAATACAACCCATGTTGCAATAAATCCAAATATTGATATTTTCTGTTGATCAGAAGCCTGCAAATATGTTTTGAGTTCACGGGGTTTTGAAATGGTTAAAAATATCCACGGAATAAAAAAGGCAAGTAACGTAATAAATCCAATTCCTAGATTTTTCACTGCCTGAAATGTTTTCGATGAAATACGATTGCCAACCTGGTCAGCAATAAACGAATCGAGATAAACTGTTCCATGCTTTGCATACATGATAATGAACCAACTGAGGGCGATAAAAATTGCAGCAATCAATGAAAC
>JBNLCS010000495.1:0-2534 GCA_050303935.1 Bacteroidales bacterium | reverse complement strand
TACAATATTTACTAAATATGATAGTCTCGGCAATAGAGTATTCAAGGAAAGGTCAATCAAACCCTAGAACAGAAAAAAAAGGATATAATAAAGGCTGTTCTCAAAATTACAAATTCATTTGATCTTAACTAAACGGCATGATAAACTGGTTATGCATTTGCTTGCATACGTAATGGTATACTTTGCGTCAGCATTGGAACATACTACTTCAGCAGCCAACTAAAAAGTTGACCGTGAAATATTCTTTAACAAACTAATAATCAGCAAAAATTCTGGGCTTTTTCACGTTCGATTAAATATGGCTGTCTGAAAAGATCATTAACCACTATCATTCAGCAAAACTTCATTTGATTGTAGTCCCGGCAAATTTATCATTTGAGTAATGTTTCTAATTCCTTACAATATATACAATGTAAGCATGTAAGTATTTATAAAGTAGCAACATACCTTTTGATAAGCTCTGACATGATTGAAAAGATTTATATATATTTATAATAAAATACTATTCATTTTAAATATGAAAATAAAATGTGTTTATATCTTACTATTGTATTTGCTTAGTTCGTTGTATTCATTGAGCCAGATGAATAATTTACAGTACGAAGAAATTTCTACATCGAATGGACTGTCAAATGATGATATTGTACAAATATTACAAGATAAAAGGGGGATGATATGGTTTTCAACCTCTGACGGTCTGAATTCATATGATGGATATGAAATAAAAACTTATAAAGGCCCAATAGGCAGGGAAATGACCCGGGATGTACATAACGCAAGGATTTCACCAAATGATGAAATATATCTTTTTAATGGTAAAGGCACTTTTATATTTAATACCTTAACAAAAAAATTCAAGGTTTATAAAGAACCGGAAGAGCTGGCCAAAAATTGGCAGAGGGTGGATGATATAATTTTTAACGACGATGGGGGTCAATGGCTTTTTTCAAATAAAAAACCAAATATCAACTATTTTAAAGACGGAAAAATCACATCCTATGAATGTTACGCTTTAGATATAGATGGTATAAGAGGTTTTAAAGACTCAAAGGGCAATATCTGGGTATATTCATGTTACGTGGGCCTCTATGAATCTGATTGGAATTATCCATCGTATGCAGGTCTATATAAATTCGATGCTATAAGGAAGAGGGTTGACACAATAGATTTTACACCTTTTGGGGCTACAAACAGGATTAGCACCTTGATAGAAGATGACAAAGGCAATATCTGGGCTTGCGGATGGTATTGGGGGGCTATGTTAATTACGGGGGGCGATATTAAGATGGGGAAAATTGACGGGCATCTTTTTACCCCCAAAAATTTGACCCCAATCATGCAAAGTGAAGAATTTTTTCCCCGTTCTGTAGAATTTGACCCCTGGAGAAATTGTGTGCATATTGGTAAATCAAGAGGGTATACTACCATAAAGATACCACAAAATAATACCGATAGTTTTAAAATAACAGAACATGTACCTGATTTTAATACGGCAGAAGGGCTTCATGCTAATACCATTACTAACTTTTTTACGGACAGGGAAGGTATACTTTGGTTAGGGTCAAAAGCTGAAGGGGTACAAAAACTGGATTATAAAAAGAGGAAGTTTATACCGGTGTCTGCCAAAGACTTTATTAATTTGAGGTTTGCCAATGTATATTCTATATTCCCTTTTGCCGGTAACAAATACCTTGTTGGAATGGAAACAGCAAACTGGGGGTCTATGACCCTTCCACGAATAAAGTTACCTCGTACCTTAAACACGAAATGCTACAACCCCTCCACGAAGGATACCTGAATGTTCCATATAGTATGGTCAAAGCCAGGGTCAACAATAAAAACACGGTTTATTTTGGTACCCGTTACCGCGGGCTCTGGGTTGTTTATTGTGACGAAAAATGGTGTAAAGTAGAATCCGTGTTTAAAATTTTCTGGAATGGGGGGGAACTGAACAATACAAATACAGTGTGGCCAGTTAATCAAAACACCAGCCTGGTGGGGTGTAACAATGGCCTGGTCCTGCTAAAAATAGCAGAAACCAAAAATACCTTGACCCGGGAGGACATTGAATATTCCTTTATTCAACTTAAAGGAAATGATGGGCTAAACTCAAATATCCGGTATATTTATAAAGATTCAGAAGGGGCATACTGGATAGCGCCTGTGAAAAATGGCCTTTTTAAAATAGTAGACTTCAATAACTTTAAGCCTGAAAATATTATATATAAACATTATGAAACGGATATTGAAACACCGGGGGCACTAAAATCAATTGACGTCCAAACTATTTTTGAAGATAGCAGGGGCCGCCTGTGGATAGGTGGGATTGATGCAGGGCTAATGAGATATGACCGGGAAAAAGATAAATTTGTGATGTTTACCGAAGAAGAAGGTTGGCCTTGCCATTCCGTATTCTCAATTCTTGAAGACAACCAGGGAATGATATGGGTGGGCACAAACATGGGGCTTATTAAGTTTGACCCCTCACTCCCATTAAAAGAAGGACTGGTGAGATATACCACGGAAGATGGTTT
>JBNLCS010000494.1:0-2674 GCA_050303935.1 Bacteroidales bacterium | reverse complement strand
ATGACCATGTCATCAATTCATTTGTCCGCTACAGAAATTATAATGACAATATATACTGGAATATCGATTCAATGTTAAATATAGAATATAATCAGTACAGCCTTGAAAATGACATTTACATAAGAGGGTCCCAGTCAATTTACGGAACAAACGGATCGGTAATCAGGGCCATGAATTCCTATATCGCGGGCATCTCATATAACTATAAAAGAAAATATTTTGTTTCATGTATTTTAAACAGTAATAACCTTAAAGAAGGTTTATATGTGGACCAAAAAGATATATTTCCATCGGTTGCAGTTGATTGGGATATTTCCAAAGAGAAAATCTTAAAAATGCCTTTGTGGGTAAATGCCTTTCATGTGTATACCAATTGGGGCAAATCCGGAAATTACCCATTGAACAGTTTGTCAACTGACCTTTTTTACTATCGCAATACTTATAATGCAAACGACAACAATGTTACCGGTTTTGAAATTTCCAACCTGGCGAACCATGGACTAAAACATGAAGAAGTAACCGAATTTAATTACGGAGTTAAAATCTCCATTTTCAACAAAAGCATCAATATTTCTGGTGATTATTTTACCAGGGAATTTTCAGATCTTTTTATAAAAAGGGAGACACCTATCTATTATGGCGGTGGCTCAACATTCCAGAATATAGGTAAGATGGATAACAAAGGTATTGAGCTCAATTTGGAAATTGTGCCGTTTAACAGACATGATTTGTATTGGAGTTTTAAATTTGGATTCTCCCACAATAGCCAGGTAATCAAAAGTCTTAATGACAGCATCCCCATTTCCTTTAACAATACCGATCTGTTATACCCTGAATTTTATGCAAAAGTAAAAGAAACTTTAGGTGATATTACAGGTTTCAGCTATCAAGGAAAATGGAATGAAGCCATCCATGGCACTAAAGAAGGTGAAATGCCACGTTATATAAATGTATCGGGACTTGCTTATTTGAAATCAGACACCTTAGATCCGGATATGTTAACAAACAACGACAAAGTTATTATTGGCAATTCCATACCTGAATTCACATGTAACTGGATCAATACATTTGAATATAAGAATTTTTCTGTAGAAATGTTATGGTACGGGGTATTTGGCATGAACAAATATAATGCAACAAAGGCGGCAACCTATATTACAGGGATAAATTCGGGTGTAAGGGCATTGATTGACGATACACTTTCATGCCTGGGAAATGAAGCCATTTATCAAAGCTCATATTTTGTTGAAGATGCAAGTTTTTTCAGGTTAAAGACATTACGTTTTTCATATGCACAACCCAAAAAAATAATGTCTAAAATTGGCATTACCTATACCCTTTCTCTTGAAAACCTGATAACCATTACCAAATACAGTGGTTACGACCCGGAAGCTACAATATATACCAATAATAATTTCACTGATAATGCAATAGACCGTGGCGCATATCCCAGTCCCAGGGGCTTCTTTTTTAGTATTAATTTGAATTTTTAAAATGAAATGAAAAAATATCTGCCAATAATATTATTCATACTCTTAAGTTCATGCGAAAAACTTTTCCATGAAAATGAATATAAAGAACAGGTTGTACCTGATTTATATCAGGAAAAAATTGACATCATTAATAGTATTTATGCCCGCCTGGTAAATGTACATGATGAATATTATTTTTGCCTGCTATGCCGGGGCGACGATTTAAACACTTATTACAGGACTGAAAATAGATGTGGGTTTTATAGAAAGGGTGCAAATGTTCCTCCTGATTACCAGGAAATCATCGGGAACCTGTATAAGAATTTATATATATCCATAATAAATGCCAATAGTGTAGTTATGTACAGCAATGAAGATGAAAACCCTGAAGTGCTTGGTGAAGTTTATTTTCTAAGGGCATATTGTTATTTCAAACTGGCACGTTTTTTTGGCACTCCCCCATTAGTAAAAGACAATATTATTAATTACACATTACCAAAACCCGGTTACCGTGAAGTATACGATTTTATTGTTTCCGACCTTAAAAAAGCCATTGATTTGTTGCCTGATACCTATACCGAATGCAGGATTGTAAATGAAACACCCCATAAAGGAAGCGCTAAAGCATTACTGGCCGAGGTATATCTTTCCATGGCCGGTTACCCGGTGAATGACACCTCCAAATACAGACAGGCTGCTGATTTGTCAGCGGAGGTTATTGAAAATGAAGCATATTACGGATTTTCTTTGTTAAACGATTTTAGCAGTTTATGGAAAGAAGAAAACAAACACAATCCTGAAAACATTTTTGGTTTGTTTTTTGACATACAAAACAGTCCTGTTGAAAACCGTTTTGGTTTATTGGATAGCCGTTTGGGTCCATTGCAAAGCCGGTTAAAAACAGAACTTAAATTTTATGATATATTCCCCGATAGTTACCGGAAACGCTATTCAATGACCACAGGTTATTATTCTACCCATGTGCTGTATGAAACAAACGATACCATAATTTACTTTAATAAGTTCAATACCCAGATAAGTCCCTGTACTTTTAAAAGTGAATTTTGTTCCTTAAAATGGAACGATTATAAACTTGTTTCTAAAGGTCGAGGTAATAGCCATGTGGAATTTAGATATACCCCAAAAAGAGACAATACAATTTATCTTTTACGATATGCCCATACCCTGCTTACATATGCTGA
>JBNLCS010000493.1:0-3123 GCA_050303935.1 Bacteroidales bacterium | reverse complement strand
GTAAAAGTGTTTTATTAAAAGGAGGGAACCTGCACCATGCGAATGGTTTTCTTGGATCTGCAGCCATTGATAGGGCGGAAGAACGACGTGTAGAACTAATGAAAGCAAACGGGTTTAATGCTATCAGAACAGCCCATAACCCACCTTCCAGGTCTTTTCTTGAGGCTTGTGACCGATTAGGGGTATTGGTAATGGATGAAGCTTTTGATCAGTGGGTACGGCCGAAAAATCCACAGGATTATCATCTTTATTTTAAGGAATGGTGGAGAAAAGATTTGAAGTCAATGATTTACCGCGACAGGAACCATCCTTCAGTGATATTTTGGAGTATAGGGAATGAACTTAATGAACGGGCTGATTCACTTGGTTATGCCATAAGAAAAAAACTTGTGAAAGAAGTACATGAATTAGATTCAACACGTCCGGTTACCGAGGGTATCTGTTCATTTTGGGACCATTGGGGACAAGAATGGTCTACCACAATACCTGCATATGCCGATTTAGACGTTGGCGGTTACAATTATCTTAACTACCAATATGAGACAGACCATGCCCGGTTTCCTGAAAGAATTATGGTAGGGACGGAGTCATATGCAGCAGAAATTTATGCTTACTGGCAGCAGGTAGAAAAAAATCCGTATGTAATTGGTGATTTTGTTTGGACAGCAATGGATTACCTTGGAGAAACCGGCTGTGGTAATGCCCGTTTAAGCGAAAGAGGACTACCAAGGGTAGGTTTACAACCTTGGCCATGGTTTAATGCATATTGCGGTGATATAGATTTATGTGGGAATAAAAAATCTCAATCCTATTACCGGGATGTAGTTTGGGATAATAGTAAAATTGAAATGATGGTGCATACACCTATTCCTGAAGGAATGGTTGAAACATATAGTTATTGGGGTTGGCCAGATGAATACCAAAGTTGGAACTGGGAAGGTAATGAAAATGAAATGATGGATGTAAGGGTTTTTTCAAGCTACCCTGTCATACGAATTGAATTGAATGGTAAAATTATCGGTGAAAAGTCAATTGGTGAAAATTCAAAACGTATCGTTAATTTTAAGGTACCGTATGAACCTGGTGTTTTAAAAGCTATTGCATTGGAAAACGGGGAGGAAAAAGCCTCCAAAGAATTAAAAACAACAGGAAAACCTGCTAAAGTAAGGCTTATAGCTGACCGGGAGAAAATCAAAGCTGACAGGAACGATTTATCGTACGTAAAAGTTGAAATTGTAGATGAAGAAGATAATCTTATACCAAATGCAGCAATACCGGTTACCTTTTCTGTTTCAGGGGTAGGGGAGATTGCAGGATCAGGCAATGCTTGCCCTACAGATATGGAAAGTTTTAATAATCCTGTGTGCAAAACATATCGAGGAAGGGCTCTTGCAATTCTCAGGCCATTAAACAATAAAAAAAAGGGAACAATTACATTAAAAGCACAAGCTGTTGGATTAGAAATGGGAGTAATGAATATTGCAGTACAGTAATACATTATAATGATTAAGCTATGAAACAAATTTTATTGTCCATAATATTATTAGTTATTAATATAATTAATGTCTGTTCTTCAGATGTCAAGCAAGAATTTCAACCCAGTTTTGAATCATTGGAAAAGGCCAATCCGGTCCCTGAATGGTTTAAAGATGCTAAGTTTGGTATTTATTTTCATTGGGGGGTATATTCAGTTCCGGCTTATGCAAATGAATGGTACCCAAGGAATATGTATTTCAAGGGAAGTAATGAGAATAAACATCATGTGGCCACATATGGGGAAACAGGTCAGTGGCCATATCACTATTTTATTTCGGGGGCTTATGACAAACAGGGTAATTTTAAGCAATTTACCCCTAAATTAAAGTCTGAAGGCGGTAAATTTGATCCTGAGGAATGGGCACAGCTTTTTGCAGATGCAGGGGCTAAATTTGCCGGACCAGTAGCTGAACACCATGATGGTTTTTCCATGTGGGCAAGCAAAGTAAATCCATGGAATGCAAATGATATGGGACCAAAACTTGATTTGGTTGGCTTATTGACCAAAGAAATCCGTAAAAAAGATATGAGGGTTATACTTTCGATGCACCATGCTTATAATATTACAGGTTTTTATCAAGCTGTTCCGAAAACGGACGACCCTAAGTTACAAATGCTCTATGGGCAACAAGGAAAAGAGAAAAATGAAGCTTTGTGGTTGAAAAAGCATGAAGAAATAATTGATTTTTATAAACCTGATATTATATGGCAGGATTTTAATTTGCACCTGATTTCACAAAAAGTACTCCTTGAATTTTTAGCTTATTATTATAATCAGGCTAACGGATGGAATAAACAAGTGGTTGCTACTTTTAAGGATGGTCTTAACTCCGATTGTGCCGTACTTGATTTTGAACGCGGGGGTGCAAGCGACGTTACCCCGTATTATTGGCTTACTGATGATGCCATTAGTTCTTCCAGTTGGTGTTACACTGAGGGTATTGGTTATTATTCTAAAAAGCAAGTGCTCCATGGTTTTCTTGATAGAATCAGTAAAAACGGTAACCTGTTATTGAATATTTCACCAAAAGCTGATGGGACGATTCCACAAGAACAAAAAGACATTTTACTTGCAATGGGCGATTGGCTTAAAAAGTATGGAGAAGGTGTTTATGCTACCCGCGCTTGGGAAATTTATGGAGAAGGGCCAACAAAAATGGGTGCAGCACATGGTGTGTTTATGGAACCTGCAGCAGGGACTTCTAAAGACATACGCTTTACACGGTCTAAAGACAATACAATTTTGTATGCTATATTATTGGGCTGGGAAAAAGGTCAAAAAAAAGTTATAATAAATTCACTTTCATCTGACAGGATGGATATATCAAACCTTAAGTCTGTGGCGTTGATTGATGGTAAACCTGGTAAATATCTAAAATTGTCTTATAAACAAAATGAAGATGGACTGATCATTGACCTTCCTGAAAAACCTCGTGAAGAACTGGCGTATATGTTAAAACTGACTTTTGACGGTAAAATTCCATCACCCGATAGATATGTAGACATTAAGTGTACCCCGCATTTTCATATTTTACCTGCTAACATCATGGGTACGGAAGTCCTTGGTTCAGAATTGTCACTTACTAA
>JBNLCS010000492.1:0-4486 GCA_050303935.1 Bacteroidales bacterium | reverse complement strand
TGGAACAATACTATTTCCAGTGAACAAATTGCCGATGAATGGATAAAGCTCACCTTTAGCAACTCAACAGACGATCCACTGATGACAGGTGTCAGTTCAATTGCCTGGTCAGAACAATTTTTAAAGCCGGTGAAACGCATGTTGCTTGAGAGTAAAGAGACTGCTATAAACTATATGATGCCCCTGGGCTTGCATCACATTATGTCAGCCAACGGACATTATGGGCCGGGTCCGTGGTGGGCACCACCAAGAATGCGAAAGGATTGGACACCTCCTTATTACCATAATGCCAACAATATTGGCTTAGGGTTCGATCGTACACCTACTGGAAGTAATGCTACCAGTCAATACCACGAACCTTTGAAATCACAGTTTAACAATCTGGAAACTTGTCCGGATGTATTCCTTCTCTGGTTTCATCATGTCCCATGGGATTACAAAATGAGGAGTGGGAGAACTATGTGGGACGAATTATGTTATAAGTACGATGAAGGGGTAAAACAGGTACGAGAATTCCAGAAAACCTGGGACGAAGTTGAAGCATTTGTGGATTCAGACAGGTTTTTTCATGTTCAAAGAAAACTAAGGGAACAATGCAGCAACGCAATTGTATGGAAAGATGCTTGTACTCTATATTTTCAAACTTTTAGCAACATGCCGATTCCTTATGATCTTGAACGTCCGCTTAATAACCTTGATGATTTGATAGAAAATGACATGAGAAGACGCTAATGATGCGTCACATTTAATCCTGAAAAGCAAATACGTTTTTATAAAGCTTTTCCGGTGGGATTTACATGGTATAATTGATTTCACACCAATGCAAAATAATAGTAACAATGAAACATCATATAAAATACTACCGCAATCCTTTTAATAATTTATCAAATAAAATTAACCTCACAATTTATTACTAAACACATCAATCTATGAAACACAAAATTTTAATTTTTCTATTAACTATTCTTAATATCACTGGAATATGTTATGCACAGTCAAACACAACCGCTGTTAAGGAGGATTTCAAGCCATCATCCGTTAACCAACCTGGCAAAGAATATCCTCAGGTGAATTCCGAAGGACGGGTACGCGTTCGAATTGAAGCACCTGAAGCCAAAAAAGTACAACTTGACATTGGTGCCGTAAAATACGACTTAACCAAAGATGAAAAAGGAGTTTGGATAGGTGAATCTGCCCCTCAGGATGAAGGGTTTCACTATTATCAGCTCAACATTGACGGAGCTTCGGTCCCTGATCCCAACAGCCTGTATTTTTATGGCGCCAGCCGATGGGGGAGCGGAATTGAAATTCCTGCTAAAGACCAGGATTTTTATGCTCTTAAAAATGTGCCGCATGGTCATGTAAGAGAACATATCTATTACTCTAAGACTAGCGAAACCATGCGCCGTTGTTTTGTATATAACCCACCAGATTATGATAAAAATGTTAAAAAACGTTACCCGGTTCTTTATCTCCAACATGGAGGTGGTGAAAACGAAACTGGTTGGGCCAACCAAGGGAGGGCTAATCTTATCATGGATAACCTGATTGCGGAAGGAAAAGCCAACCCTTTTATCATTGTTATGGACAATGGTTCATGGCGTATGCCCAGAAGAGAGCGTACTGCACCACGTGATACAACCCAGCAAGAAGAACGGCCCAGGACCTGGCCTCCACAAGGATGGGCAGACGGCTTTATGAAAACCCTTCTGGAAGACATCATTCCCATGATCGATGCCAATTACCGTACATTAGCCGATCAAAAACACAGGGCTATGGCCGGATTGTCAATGGGAGGTATGCAAACAAGGGTAATCACCCTGGCCAATCCGGATGTTTTCTCATATGTTGGTATGTTCAGTGGCGGAAGCATTAGTCCCGAGGATATTGAAAATGCACCTGGTTTTAAAGAAAAAGTCAACCTTGTATTTATCAGCTATGGCAGCAGGGAACTGGAGAATAGAAGAGCAGGCTTTGGCGGTGACCCTAAAGAAAACACCGAAGCCTTAAAAAAGGCAGGAATGAATACTCATTTCTATGTTTCCCCGCTAACAGCTCATGAATGGCAATCATGGAGACGCAGCCTTTATCAATTTGCACCTTTACTATTTAATAAATAAAAAAAGACATGAAAAAATATATAAATGCTATTATCATATTACTGGTAGTTACCAGTGCTGCCTGTATGGCCCAAACTGACCAACCAACTATTATTGAAGATTTCAAACCTTCAACATTAAATCAACCTGGTAAGGAATATCCGATGGTAAATTCACAGGGTTATGCACGTTTTCGTATTGAAGCCCCCGATGCCAAAAGTGTGCATGTTAGCCTCGGATTGGGCGGAAGAGGTGGAACAAAACTTACAAAAACAGAGGATGGATCATGGATGGGCACTACAGAAGGGCCAATGGATGAAGGTTTTCATTACTACCACCTGACAATTGACGGCGGTACCTTTAACGATCCCGGGGCATTAAATTTTTACGGCTCTACCCGCTGGGAAAGTGGTATTGAAATACCTGCACATGATCAGGAATTTTATGCCCTCAAAGATGTTCCACATGGCTTTGTACAGCAAATTCTTTTCCCTTCAACCAGTACAAATACTTCACGCAGGGCTTTTGTTTATACCCCGCCTGATTACAACAAAAGCAAAAAGAAACGCTACCCTGTGCTTTATCTTCAACATGGTTGGGGTGAAGACGAAACTGCCTGGACAAACCAGGGACACGCTAATTTAATAATGGATAATTTGATTGCCGAAGGAAAAATCAAACCCTTTATCATTGTAATGACATATGGAATGACCAACGAAATTAAATTCGGCGGACTGAGAAATTTCGATATAACACCATTTCAAACTGTGTTGGTTGATGAATTAATCCCCTACATTGATGCTAATTTCCGTACGCTTGACGATCAGGAACATCGTGCTATGGCAGGTCTTTCAATGGGTGGAATGGAAACCCGCATGATAACCCTGAATAAACCGGAAGTTTTATCCCACTATGCCCTGCTTAGCGGCGGAACATATAAACCTGAAGATATTAAAGACAAGTCAACCGTTAAACTTATTTTCTTAAGTTGTGGAAGCCGGGAAAGGCCGGATGGTGTTAAAAATGCTGTTGTTGCATTAAAAGATGCCGGATTCAATGCCGTTTCTTACGTTTCTGAAAATACAGCCCACGAGTTCCAAACCTGGCGCAGAAGTTTGTATCAGCTTGCACCTTTGCTTTTTAATGATTAACGATGATAACTCAAATGCTATTAAAAAAATAAAATAGAAAACATATTTAGTGTTTGCCAGAAAACTCAGTGTCAGATAAGAAAACACCAAATTCAAAGCTTGCGAAGAAGTTGGTGTTTTCTTTCTGAGACTATTTAGCATTTAAACAATTTATTATGGTAAAAATTACAAAATTAACCTTATCTTTTATAACTATTCTTGCCGGTCAGATATGCTTCGCACAAACAAACCAGGCGCAGGTTATTGAAGATTTTGAACCCTCACCTGTCAATCAACCGGGTAAACAATTTCCACAAGTAAACTCCCAGGGACGGGTACGTACAAGTATTTCAGCGCCCCAGGCCAATAAAGTTCAATTGGATATTGGCGGTGTAAAATACGATCTTACCAAAGATGACAAAGGGGTATGGACAGGAGAGTCAGCCCCCCAGGATGAAGGGTTTCATTATTATCAACTGAATATCGATGGTGCTTCTGTCCCTGATCCGGGTACCAAATACTTTTACGGGGCCGGCCGTTGGGGAAGTGGAATAGAAATACCTGCCTCAGACAAAGATATATATGCCTTACATGATGTGCCGCATGGCATGGTTAGTGAAAATATTTATTTTTCGGACATCACCAAAAATTGGAGACGTTGCTTTGTTTATACCCCTCCCGGGTATGATAAAAACACTAAAAAACGGTATCCGGTACTTTACCTTCAGCACGGAAGTTTTGAAGATGAAACGGGATGGTCGGCACAAGGTAAAGCAAATTTGATCCTTGATAATTTAATAGCAGCAAAAAAAGCAGTTCCTATGATTATTGTAATGGACAATGGATATGCCTACAAACCACGGGAAAATGCAAATTCAGAAAACAGGGGCCGTCCCGTATCAGCTTTTGAAGAAGTATTGATCAACGAGGTGGTCCCTATGATTGATTCAAAATTCCGGACTATAGCAGACCGCGATCACAGGGCCATTGCAGGACTTTCCATGGGCGCCAACCAAACCATGAGGATTACAATGAACAACCTGGATAAGTTTGCTTATTATGGCGGGTTTAGCGGCACCTCTAACTATCCAAGTTCAGAAGAAATTGACGTTGAAACATTTCTCAACGGAAAATTCAGTGATGGCAAAGCCATTAATGAGCAAATAAAGGTATTGTGGCTTGGATTGGGGACCAAAGAACCACAACCCTTCTCGGGCTCGGTTGGGGCATTTCGTAATATGCTCGAAAAGCAAGGTA
>JBNLCS010000491.1:0-2000 GCA_050303935.1 Bacteroidales bacterium | reverse complement strand
ACAAATACGGTGTCACCCTTTTTTATATGAACTTTTGATTGCATTTTTTTATTTTTTATAATACTTCAGGTGCTAAAGAAACAATTTTCATATATCCGTCACGTAGTTCCCTGGCAACAGGTCCAAATATACGTGTACCTCTTATTTCTCCTGCCTGGTTCAACAAAACACACGCATTTTCATCAAAACGTATGTATGATCCGTCCGCACGGCGAACTTCTTTTTTAGTCCTGACTACTACAGCTTTGGTAACAGTACCCTTCTTTACTTCACCTGAGGGTATAGCACTTTTAACGGTAACTACTATTTTATCTCCCAATGAGGCATAACGTTTTTTTGTTCCGCCAAGTACCCTGATGCAAAGTACTTCCTTTGCGCCGCTGTTATCAGCTACTGCTAATCTACTTTCTTGTTGTATCATGATTATTTAGCTCTTTCAACTATTTCAACTAAACGCCAGCATTTATTTTTACTTAATGGTCTGGTTTCCATTATTTTAACCGTATCACCAACATTACAGGTATTTTCTTCATCGTGCGCCATAAACTTGGATGTTTTGTTCACGAATTTACCGTAAATCGGATGTTTCATTTTTGTTTTCACGGCAACAACAACCGATTTGGCCATACCATTGCTCACAACAACACCTATTTTTTCTTTTCGTAGATTCCTTTTATCTTCCATTGTTATGACTCATTTTGTTGATTTAACATTCTTGCTCTCAACTCAGTTTTCATTCTGGCGATATTTTTCCTTGTATCCTTAATTTTTAACGGATTATCAAGTTGTGATACCGCATGGTTCATTTTCTGACGAGCCAGAAAGTTGACTTCGTTGTCAATTCTTTCCTCAAGTTCTTTTAGTGATAATTCTTTTAATTCTGAAGCTTTCATTACTTCTATATTAATTATTTTTATTCCACGTAATCTTTACGAACTACAAACTTAGTAGTAATAGGAAATTTTTGGGCGGCTAGGCGCAATGCTTCCTTTGCTACTTCAAATGGTACCCCTTCTGCTTCAATCAATATCCTGCCCGGGGTAACGGGGGCAACAAAACCTTCCGGGGCTCCTTTACCTTTACCCATACGTACTTCTGCAGGTTTTTTTGTGATAGGTTTATCAGGAAATACGCGGATCCATATTTGTCCTTCACGTTTCATATACCTCGTAACTGCCTGACGTGCTGCTTCTATCTGTCTACCTGTAATCCAGGAATTTTCTAAAGCTTTAATTCCAAAAGAACCAAATGCAAGTTGGTTTCCTCGTTGAGAATTACCTTTCATGCGTCCTTTCTGACTTCTCCTGAATTTAGTTTTTTTAGGTTGTAACATGATTGTATCCTATTATTTTATTTTTTTCTTCTTTTTGCTTTGGATTTCGTGTTTTTCGCACCAATATTGGGCGATAAGTCACGTTTACCATATACTTCCCCTTTGCAAATCCATACCTTTATTCCTAACAATCCTACTTTTGTGTGTGCTTCTGCTAAGGCATAATCAATATCTGAGCGTAATGTATGCAATGGAGTACGTCCTTCCTTGTACATTTCTGAACGGGCCATTTCTGCGCCACCTAATCTACCAGAGATTAATATTTTTATACCTTCGGCACCCATTCTCATGGTTGAAGCGATTGCCATTTTAATAGCCCTACGGTAAGATATTTTACCTTCAACCTGGCGGGCAATATTGTTGGCTACAATTGTAGCATCCAATTCGGGACGTTTTACTTCGAAAATGTTAATCTGTACTTCCTTATTGGTAATTTTCTTTAATTCTTCTTTTAATTTATCAACTTCCTGCCCCCCTTTACCAATAATAATCCCAGGACATGCTGTGTTTACAGTAACAGTGATAAGCTTAAGCGTTCTTTCAATAATAATTTTAGAAATACTTGCTTTGGCAAGCCTGGCATTAAGGTATTCTCTTATTTTATAGTCCTCAACAATTTTAGTGGCATAATTTTTTCCACCGTACCAGTTAGAATCCCATCCTTTAA
>JBNLCS010000490.1:0-2718 GCA_050303935.1 Bacteroidales bacterium | reverse complement strand
AGACAAAATGATGAACTTTCTTAGAGGTATTGAAAATGATAGACCAACACTCATTCTACAAACAATAAAATAATAATAAGATTTTTAACACTGTTTTAATACTAATAATTGTTTGCTCAGTTATATATAGCTATATATTGTACACAAAAGCATAAGCTTTGGTGAAGAGGTGGAAATAATTGAAAATCAATATTCAAGTCAATTTGATGAAGCCAAACTTGGCTATCAATTACTATATCAGAATTTCAATACAGAAAAATTGATTAACACTGAATTATATGATTCACTGCGAATTGTTTCAAAAAATGAAGAATTTATTATTATTGTTCGTTTTACAGATAAATCTTGTAGTAGTTGTATTGAAGAATTAATTCTATTAATAAAAGAGTTAGATATTCGAAATAATATAAAAATTTTAGTATCAACAGAATATAAAAAGGAATTGGATCATTTAAGAAAAATAAAATTAAAGGATATGAGTTTTTAAAAGTCCCAGAAGAACAAACACGTATTGAAATTGAAAAATATAATATTCCTTATATTATTTCATTTAAAAAAGGTCAATATCATTCAATTTTTCTTCCAAGTAAAAACAATTTTATGTCGTTGAAAGAATATACAGAAATAATTAAAAACTAATATTATGAAAATATTTATTTGTAAGGTATTTTTAAGTTTAATTATTTTCTCAAATATTTCTTGTAAAGATGAATTAGTTGAACAAACGCAACCATTATTGGACTCGATCTATCAAAAATTAGAAAAAGAATACGCGAATGGTGAAAGATCATTTGGGAAATATCAGTACGCGAACATCTGTAACGATTTAGAATTTGAATTTTTTACTGAAAAAGTAGTGGTATATGTAAAATATGACATGCGAAAGGATTTAGCCGGACTAATTAAATATCCATTAAGCATTCAAATTTATGAACAAAACAAGACCTTGCTAATTAATGATAAAAAAGAGTTTTTAAAACATTATGACATTTTAATGACAGAATACAGGATAAAAATGTTACTTGACCAAAATATTTTTTCTGATATAGACACGATTAATCAAAAAAAATATAGCGATGATAATCGGGTATTATTAGGAAATCGTGGAGAAATAACATATACAAGAAGCAATGAGAGAGGTAAGGAATCGTATGTTTTAAAAAATTTGTTCTAACGATAGTTTCTTTTTCATGGTCCATTGAAATGTATTAATGTATATTTGTTAGAAAAAGTGACCAACGAAATTACAAACAATACAACAAAGACCAATCCCCTGGTATCAAAATCAATTTTGGCTATTGAGATTATTTTAATAGCTACTTTATTTATTATATTGCCCTTTATAGATTCCACGGAATTAATGAATGGTAACCAAAGCGGTAAATTCTTTTTCTTTTTCGTATCGTTGGGTGTTATTATGCTTATTAGGTCGTTAGCTGGAATATTTAAAAAGAACGACCTTAATATACGTATAACATGGGTGGATATTGTATTGGGAGGTTTTATGATCTATGTTATTCTTAACCGGCTTTTTATTGCTAATAATACAGGTAACACCCAACATGTTGCGGAAACAATAGGGCTGGCAATATTTTATATATTGTTTAGGACATCGGGAAAGAAAAATAATTCAATTTTACTTGTTGCTGTAATGGTTGCCGGAACTGTTCAAGCCGTATATGGAACTTTGCAGTTGTATGGTATTTACCCCTCTAACCACGGTATTTTTAAAAGCACGGGAGGTTTTTTTAACCCGGGCCCATATGCAGGTTACCTGGCTGGTATTCTGCCCATAGCAGTGGTGTTTTATCTTTTTAAAATCTCTGTTAACTTTCATTGGCGCCAGGTTAAATGGCTATACTCCCCGTATCTGTGGTCAAAAGGTAAATTAAAATTTAAAATACCCAAATGGTTAAAATTGAATTCCGGTGAATTTTTCAGGTCCTTAGTACTTATCCCAATTATAGCTGTAATGATGATTTTACCGGCGCTTCGTTCCCGGGCTTCATGGCTGGCTGTAATTGGTGCAACCGTGTACATTTTTCTAAAAAAATATAACATTCGTGAAATAATTGCCCCTTATTTTAATTCGCAATTAAAAAAGACAGGGCTCCTGATTGCTTCGTTTTTGCTTTTTGCAGGATTGTCCCTGGGGTTATATCATTTCAAAAAGGGTTCGGCCGATGGAAGGGCCTTAATCTGGAAAGTTACAGCCGGTATGTTCACCGAAAAGTCTGTTACCGGCATTGGATATGAAAAATTTACATCCCGGTACATGGATGGCCAGGCCAAATTTTTTAAAGATAACCCAGGGTCAAAATTTGAAATGGTGGCCGATGATAACATGTATGCTTTTAATGAATACCTGAAAATGGCCGCGGAAACAGGTTTGATTGGGTTGGTTTTTATTGGTATTGTGGTTTTTCTTATTTTTACCACTACAAATCATGTAAAAGATGATTTTGAAAGGGTCATGATCATTGCTTGTGAGGCTTCTTTGGTTTCATTTATGGTTTTTGCCATGTTTTCGTATCCAGGTAACATATTGCCCATAAAATTAAATGTTGTATTTCTTATAGCTGTTTTGGCCGGTTTTGCCCGCGGGGCATTTTCACTTGGAATACCCCGGTTTTTCAAGTTACTGGCTTTTGTGGGGATTGCCGCGATACTGGTTTTTTCCGTTCCATATTTTAAAAAATGGTACAATGCTTGCAAAGA
>JBNLCS010000489.1:0-4933 GCA_050303935.1 Bacteroidales bacterium | reverse complement strand
AAATTATATGAGTATATTGCATATTGAACCCGCCATAACAGCTTATCCAACTAAGCATATCAATATTTGTGCGGTACTCACCATAAATTGTGTTAAAGATACTGTTATTATGTTCTTTTTCAGGATAATTGCTGTCGGTGTACTGGATTCTGGAAATAAAATTATGGGTTATTTTCTTTGTTGGGTGCCATGATAAAAACGGATCAACAGAAATTGAAGCACCATGTTGTTCAAGAACCGTTTGAGGGTTTTGTACCAGTGCGCCGGAATCGGCATTCTGCCATAATATAAAATCTTTTTTGCGGGTAAACATGGCATTAAAAAACATACCATAATTCAGGTCTTTAATTTTCTGGCTTTCTTTTTCAAGCTGGAGGTTCAAACGGGCAAGTGTTTTGTCATTGTCTTTGCGGTAACCTTCATCCTCCAATCCATATAGCGAAAATGAGAGCCCCGTGTTATTAATCTTCCGGGAATGATGAATGGCAAGGTTGGATACATTCCTGCTATTATCCCACCATTTCCATTTTTTGTTGGCTGGCGCTGCGTAGAAACCAGATTGCATGTACATGTTTGTATAAGGTTTATTGTAGCCATTGGTGGTGCGGATATTGATTACCCCGTTTAATGCCGAAGAGCCATACATAACAGAAGAAGCTCCCTTAACAATTTCAATTTTAGATACATTTTCAACCGGTAAAAAGTGCCATTTAATATTTCCGGCATCTGCTGCAAGTGAAGGTAACCCGTTTATCAATACCAATACCCTGCTTCCGGCACCATAACTATATCCGCTTCCTCCACGAATAGAGGCTTGGCCGTCCAAAATATCAATGCCGGACATTTTTGAAATAATTTCATCAGCTTGCGTGGTGTGGTTTTGTGATATTGCAGTTGGATTTATTGAGGTTATTGACACGGTAAGTTCTGAGGCTTTTTCCTCAGTTTTTGATGCCGTAACCACTACCTCGTCAAATTTGTTTATCTCGGGTTTTAAGTATATCTGAACAATATTATTTTCCTGCTTAGTTGGATGTATTGTAACAGATTTGCTTTCGTAACCAATACAAGTAATATTTATTTTGATTTCCTGTACGGTACTAATAATAGTAAATTTGCCTGACCTATCGGAACTTACACCATTGTTATTATTATAAATTATATTGGCGCCAATAATAGGTTTTTGATCTTTTTCATCTAAAACAATACCTCGGATTACCGCACCAGTGCCTTGCTGCGCCAATATTGGTTGAAAACTCTGTAAGAAAATAAAAAATGGTATATTCAGCAGTATTAACTTCCTGATATTTCTGCTTCCTATCACCATATTATTCAAATGGAATAAAAGTCATTTTTACATCATAAATATGAATTGGTTCTGTTTTAGAAGGAAATAGGGTTGATATTTTTAAAGACTTTTCTGTGAGTTCGGTAATTACAGCAGTTGCAATTGTTGCGAGTGAATCAGAATCTATGCTCAGCGTGGTTTCTTCATTGTTTAAAAACCAGTTGCCTGAATAAATTCCAACATTTCCTGTTCCGTCTTCATTAAAGACAGCTTTTCCGGAAAACCCGCGGAGTATTTCACCTTCGCCTCCTGCTTCTAGGCCATCAGCCAACAGACTGTCACTTATCCATGCGTGGTTTGTTAACAGTTTAAACCGTTCTGATTTTTCTTCTTCATTCTTGCACGAAAATATAATAAGAAGAAATATAATGGGGATAAAATAATATATTCTCATTTTAGTATTACGTTTACCAACTGTTATTTATGGTTACTACTCCTTCAATACCATATCAATACACATCACAGCAGCAAGTATTAATATGCGTATGGGATTGTTCTCAGGTACCGTTTTGTCAATTGTTAGCATATAGTTATCTGCAGTGGTGAACAGTTCCTTTCCTATACCTGACCATTTCTTACTTACACTTGCAAATTCTATATCATCTTTTATAAACCTGAAATCCCAGCTTGTCCATTTTCCCTTCAGTGTGCAAAGCTCTTCACCTCCAGCACTTATCAGATTAAACCGGCCACCAATCGATAATAGTTTCTGTTTAAATGTACCGGCCAGTTTATCGTTTTCATCAAATACTTCAACTGTTGAGGCCCAAAATGCGGTCCCTCTTTTTACTGTTAACACTTTTTCACCTGTTGTTGTTTTGATTACAATATTAAAAGGGGTCATCCTTTTGTACCCGGTAAAACGAAATAATTTTGTGAAGAAACCCAGGTTCTCCTCCCGGCAAGTCATGATCATCTGCTGGTTGTTGGGATCAAAAATATCATAATTGTTGGCTGCCTTGAACATCCCAATATGTTCTTTTACAAAATAAAAGTTTTTATTTAATAAGGGATTCATCCTAATCGTAGTTTTAATTTATTCAAATATAAATGAAAAATAAATAAAATTCTTACCCTTTCAAACCAGTTCAATATACGTAAATTTTGCGTTAACATAAAATTAATGAAATTATTTTTGTATCATAATAAAATAAATATACATTTGTATAAAAAATGACCAATAGTCATTTAATAAAATAAAGTTTAATAATGGGAATCCAGGAAAGAAAAGAAAGGGAAAAAGAGCAGCGACGCAACGAAATAGTTGATGCGGCAGAAAAAGTATTTTTTAGCAAAGGAGTGGCCGTAGCTACCATGGACGAGATTGCAAGTACGGCTGAACTTAGTAAGGGAACACTGTACTTATACTTTAAGAATAAAGAAGATCTTCATTTTGCTATTTGCGTGCGTGGGTTAACCCTTTTAAAAGAGAAACTTACTTCAGTGGTTGAACCACAGTTTTCTGTTCTTGAAAACTTGGTAAGGGTAGGGATGGCTTTTGTGAAATTTGCCAGGGAACATACCGATTACTTTAAGGTAATGTCGCATTTTGAAGGCAAAAGTGAAGAAGATATGTCTTGCATGCATGAGCATAGCGAAAAGGATGATGTTATGCAATTCCTGGTTCAGTTGATAAGCCGTGGTATCTCGGATGGTACCATCCGGAAAGAAATAGACCCTGCGATCACTGCTCATGTACTTTGGGCGCAAATTACCGGTGTTCTATCACTTATGTCCGCGAAAAAATTACACCTTGATGCTAATAAAATAACAGATGATGACCTGATACGTGCACATTTTGAAATTGTAGCCAATGGCATACGATCAGACATTGAAACCATAAATATAAACGATTACATCAATAAAACCTGATTCATTATATTAAAAAATACAAACGATGAAATTTAAATTTCTGATTTATATACAGCTTTTTGCATTTCTTTTTTTCAACTATGTGTCGTTAGCACAGGAGTTGGGTACATATATTAATCAGGCACTGGAAAGCAATTTGGCTTTGAAACAGAAGGAAGAAAGTTATGAGAAATCCATTCTTGCATTAAAAGAGGCCAGGGGCATGTTTTTGCCTAATATCAGCGTAAATGCACGTTACACGGTTGCGCAGGGAGGGCGCACCATAGATTTCCCGGTCGGGGATTTGTTAAACCCTGTATATAGTACATTAAACGAGCTAACCCAACTCAATTTCCCAACCATAGAAAATGAGGAATTCCCTTTTCTCAGGCCTACAGAACAAGAAACAAAATTACGGCTTGTACAACCTATTTTTAACCCTGAAATCCGTTTGAATACTGAGATAAAAAATGACCTCACCCATGTACAGAAGGCAAGTTTGGATATGTATAAAAGAGAATTAGTAAATGAAGTTAAATCGGCTTATTACAAATACTGGCAAACAGTTGAGGTACTTGAGCTCATTGAGCAAACCAGGGATTTGCTTAATGAAAATGTGCGTGTAAATGAAAAACTTTTTAACAATGATATGGTTACGGCAGATAACCTGTATGTAGCAAGAGCAGAGTTAAGCAGGCTCGATCAAAAACAAGCTGATGCACAAAAAAATAATTTGTCGGCCCGTTCATATTTTAATTTCTTATTAAACAGGGATTTAAATCATGAAATTTCACCTGATTCCGTGGTTTTGAATTTTCAAATTCAGCATTATAATCTGAATGATTTGGTTACTAGTTCCCTGGATAACAGGGAAGAAATCATTCAGCTTGAATATTACGATAAAGTGAATGGAAACCTGGTGAAACTTAACCGTTCTAAGTCCTTTCCAAATGTAACCGGTGTAGTTGATTATGGTATTCAGGGTGAAACATACAGTTTTACCAGCAATGATGATTTTATCATGGCGTCGGTAGTATTGCAATGGGACTTATTTAAGGGTAGGCAAAATAAAAGAAAAATTGAACAAGCCAGGCTCGACGGGGCAATTATCCGGAATAAACTGGAAGAGGCAAAAAGGCAAATTAACCTGGAAATCATTAACGCTTATTATTCCCTTGATGCCGCGTATAAAAATATTGTGGCTGCTGAAGCTGTGTATTTGTCGGCTGAAAAGGCTTTTCGTATGGTGAATAAACAATATGGGCAGGGACAGGTATCGCTGGCCGGGTACATGGATGCCCGCAACAGTTTTACAAGTGCTGGCCAGGAACTTATCATTGCACGGTATAATTACCTTATTCAACTTTCGAATTTTGAAAAAACCACCTGTTTATATGAATTTAAAAATGAAGAATATAATTAAAAAAATGTATGACTGGTAAAAGGTTTAAAATGAACATGAAGATTTGTTTAACGCATAGTGCGCTTTTAAATGATGGCATAAATATTCAATAAAAAATACCTGAAAAATAAAAACATTGATCTGAAAAAGATAAAATCATGAAAAATAATAAAACCTTATTTAGTATTGTGGGCGTTCTGGTATTGTTTTCATGTACCCCCGATACCAATAATATAAAACAAACTGATCAAGGGCTTACTGTGAAAACAGAAGAAGTGGTTGAGGTGGATTACCAATTCAAAATAAATACAACCGGTAGGATTGTGTCCCAG
>JBNLCS010000488.1:0-4406 GCA_050303935.1 Bacteroidales bacterium | reverse complement strand
AAAAAGTATTAATTGATCCATATGCAAAGGCCATAAATGGTAAATTAAATGTAACAGAAAGTATGTTTGACTATATTTCAGGCCCTGATGGTATTAAAAAACATTTTGAAAAAGATATTATCAACAGTGCTCCGGATATTTGTAAATCAGTGGTTATCGATACTTCTTTTGATTGGGAAGATATTAAGAAACCGGAAATCCCCATGCACAATTCAATTATATATGAATTGCATGTAAAGGGATTTACAGCTATGCACCCGGAAATCCCCGAAAAAGACCGGGGAACATATAAGGGACTGGCACACCCAAGGATTATTGAATATTTCAAAAATCTTGGAATAACCGCAATTGAATTGATGCCGATACATCATTTCGTGCACAATAAATTTTTACTGGACAATGGTTTGAAAAATTATTGGGGCTATGATTCAATTGGGTTTTTTGCCCCACATTCCGAATACAGTTCTTCAGGTTGTCTGGGTGAACAGGTAACTGAATTTAAAGAGATGGTGAAAGCATATCACAAAGCAGGTATTGAAGTAATATTAGATGTAGTTTACAACCATACAGGCGAAAGTAATCACAAAGGCCCGTCATTATCCTTAAGGGGAATTGATAACATTAATTATTACCGGCTCGACCCGAAAAACAAGGTCTTGTATACTGATTATACAGGTACGGGCAATACATTGAATATGTTGAGCAGCCGTTCTCTTCAATTGGTAATGGACAGCCTGCGCTACTGGGCCAACGATATGCAGGTTGATGGTTTCCGTTTCGACCTGGCCTCGACCCTCGCCAGGGGATTGTACGATGTAGGAAAACTTTCTACATTTTTAGACACAATTCACCAAGACCCTACCATTTCGCAACTCAAACTGATTGCCGAACCCTGGGACCTGGGTGAAGGAGGTTACCAGGTTGGAAACTTTCCGGTCCTATGGGCCGAATGGAATGGCAAATACCGTGACAGTGTCCGTAAATTCTGGAGAGGAGATGAGAGCCAGGTAAGTGAACTCGCTTTCCGGCTCAGTGGTAGTAGTGATTTATATGAAGACAATGGTAAATTACCTTCTTCAAGCATCAATTTTGTAACCGCGCACGATGGTTTTACACTTCATGACCTGGTAAGTTATAACCAGAAATACAATGTAGATAATCACGAGGACAACAAGGATGGTGAGAATCACAATTTAAGTTGGAATTCAGGAGCAGAAGGACCTACAGAAGATCAGGAGATAGTTGCACTGCGTGAAAAACGAAAACGCAACTTTTTAAGTACATTGCTACTTAGCCAGGGTGTACCCATGATCAGTCATGGAGATGAATACGGAAGGACCCAACACGGAAATAACAACGCGTATTGCCAGGATAATGAAATAAGCTGGATGAACTGGAAATGGAATGATAACCAACAAAAACTTTATGAGTTCACAAAAAAAATGATTGCCATTCGCAATTCGTTCCCTGTTACCCATCGTCGCAGGTATTTTAAAAACAGGCAAATACAAGGCGAAGGGATTAAAGATATACGTTGGCTAAATACCAATGGTAAGGATATGAGTAAAGAAGAATGGAAAACCAGTTTTATCAGAAGCATGGGCATGCTATTAAATGGCAAGCTAATGCACGAAATGGATGAATATGGCAATATGTTGAAAGATGATATCCTTTTGGTTTTAGTAAACAGTTACTGGGGCACGATTTCATTTACCCTTCCGGATGAAGGATTGTGCCCCAACTGGGAAGTACTTATTGATACCCACCTTGATGAAATAAAAGAACCACGGAAATATTTACATAACAAATATGAACTACAAGGCCGTTCACTGGTATTATTAAGGAATGTGAAATAACAAGCGAAAAACATTGTTCACTGTTATACAACATCTTACTTCTATAACCAACCTAATGTTAGTTGACCATCCACGGCATCCGCATTTAAAAATTCATAAGTCTGTCCCTTTACTTAAGATCTAGCGCAGCCTGCATCCTTTTATTCTTTTTACTTCGTTTCAGGGAATCTTCTTTAACAATCATTGACAGTACAAACTTTAAGATGATATTAAAATTCGTAGCAGCATTACCGGCACGCTTCCTTGATCCATCTTCGTTAAAAGCCACATCGAGGTTCCAATGTAATTTTTTTTAACACTAACCATGGTGTCAAAAGTTCTGCCAAAATAAACATTTAGGCATTTAGGCCCAAATAATTATGCATATTTTTTAAACTCGGTTGCCGTGATATAAACTATACAATACAGACTATTTTAATGCAAGTTTATTACATTTGTACAAACAATTTTTAATCTTAATAAAATGAAAAAAATACTATCAACCTTTTTAGTATTATGTTTATTCTTAATTATAAACGCCCAGGACTATCATGTTCGTTTTGGTTTTTTAGGCAATAGTATTACTATTGGCTACGGATTAAACAATCCGACTCAGGATTGCTACCCGTCACAATTAGCGAAATTACTCAAAGAAAAATATGGCGATACTTGCATTATAAGCAATTATGCTGTTTCTGGACGCACCATGTTAAAACAGGGAGATGCCCCTCTTTGGAATGAAGCCTCGTTTCAAAAGGGTTGGCAAGAAGCTCCTGATATTTGTTTTATTTTATTGGGAACAAACGATACCAAATGGTACAATTGGGATTATCACGGTAATGAGTTCCATGCCGATTATCTTGCTATGATGGACACCTTTATGTTTCGTAATCCATATGTAAAATATATTATTTGCTATCCACCTCCTGCTTATGCGGTGGTTTGGGATATTCGAAACGAAATAATTGTTGATGAGGTTATTCCCATTATAGATACAATTTTAACCGAGCGTGAAGCAGTGTTAGTAGATTTTTATAATCCACTACTTGACAGCGTACATTTATTTCCAGACAAAATTCATCCAAATCCGCAAGGTGCAGGTGTAATGGCTAAGATTGCGTTTGATAAAATTGTTGAATCAGATATAATTCACAATGTAACTACTAATGTAGCATTTGCCATGGACCTGCACAGTAATACAAAAGAATTGCGTCAGGGTGACTCAGCAACCATTAGCTGGGTTAGCCGTAATGGATATGAAGTTAAACTGAATGATGTTGCTGTTGATTCCATTGGAAGTATGAAAATTGCACCAGAATTTACTACTGATTATACGTTACAGGTTTTAGGCACCTTAAGTAATGATGAACTAACGATAACACAGCAGGTTTATGTTCCTGAACTCAATAAAATTACATTTTCTCCTAACAGGATTACTATGGAAGAAGGTGAATCGATTGATTTTAGTATTAAGTATTACGATCAGAAGAAGAAGGTTATTGATGATAAAACTTATCCGGCAACCTGGGAAATAATTGAAGGTGAAGGTACCCTGGAAAATACAACCAATACCTCTGTAACTTTTGTTGCAACAGCAACAGGTAAATCAAAATTACAAATAACAGCTAACGAGGTTGTCGCAACGGTTTCAATAACAGTAAATGAACCAACAGGAATTCCTATTGATAAAAACATGTTTCAAAGTTATCCAAATCCATGCAATAATGAATTTATTATTCCTGTGGGTAACAATGAAAATATATTGGAAATCAATGTATTCGAATCAAATGGTAAGTTAGTTATGAAACTCAGCAGTAACGAAATTATTGTTGATAAAGAAAATATTAAAATTGATACCAAAAACTTGAATAAAGGTATTTATTTGTTTAACGTAAAATATACAAATAAAACATTAAGCGGAAAACTTGTTCGAAAATAGTACGTAATCCGAAACATTAAACAAAACATTAAGATTTAAGAAATGTCAACACCATCCGTTGGAGAGAAAATGATTAATACAACCCTTTTTGATTTAGAAGGGAAAGAACACGAGCTAAACAGTTTTTTAGGAAAACACATACTTATCGATTTCTGGAGTATGACTTGCTTCCCCTGTATGAATGCAGCCCGTGAATTAAAAGTGATCATGGAAAAATATAAAAATCGATTACATGTTATCGGAATTAATATGGATACCGAAAGGGCATTATGGGAACAAGGTACCAAACGTGATGGTATTACCTGGGCCAACCTGTCAGACGGACAGGGATCTGAAGGCGGCATAGGCAGTATTTATGGTGTTTTCGGCTACCCGGCATATATGCTAATCAGTCCCGAGGGAATCATCCTTGACAAATGGATGGGGTTTAAACCGGGGAGATTTGAAGATAAAATTAAAGAACATGTTCTTTAGCCGGACTAATTCACAACTATTTTCTGTCTAATTGTTTTATTCTTTTTTGATTTTAAGAACCCTTTGCAAAATCTATCTTTTGTCGCTACCCGGCATTGCCCAAAACTTTAAACTCTTCATCCCGGAAACGGGACTGCGGGCTTAAAATTTTCACCGCC